>JBCCSR010000462.1:0-5178 GCA_039199865.1 Bacteroidota bacterium | reverse complement strand
GAATATAACATTACTACTCCTATCTCTATTCCTCACCAATTTTGGCTTTTCACAAAGCTCGGCAGAAAGAGCGGCCATCAAGAATTTTTGTGGCTGTTTTGAGGTAAAATTCAAGTACGCCGAAACTTTCGCTCACGCTGAAAACTACGAGTTTCACAAACCCTATCAAGCCAGTGCCCTGGAATTGGTCACGATGGTAGAAGAAAGCCCGACCAAAATGGTCATGCAGCACATCTTGGTCATCAACGATAGTTTCTTCATCAAGCATTGGAGAGAAGATTGGGAATACCAAACCGATCACCTTTTCTCCTTTCAAGGGAAAGAAACTTGGGAAATGGCTCTAATGACGAGTGAACAAAGTGCTGGCCAATGGTCACAAGAAGTATATGGCGTTTACGATGAACCCCGATACTCCGGAACGGCAACTTGGTTTTTGGCCGATGGAAAAAGCGTTTGGGTCAACACCGCCGATGCCCCCCTGCCGCGTCGAGAGTACAAAAAACGGAAGGACTATCAAGTCATGCGCCGAACCAATAGCCTCCACATTAAAGACTGGGGTTGGATTCACGAACAGGACAATGAAAAAGTGCTGGTCAAAGCCGACGGTAGCGAAGAAATTATCGTAGAAGAAAAAGGAAAAAATACTTACACCCGAGTGGATGACCGACGCTGTCAGAAAGGGCTAGAATGGTGGAAAAACAACCAAAAGAACTGGAAAGCAGTCCGAACCGTTTGGGATGAAGTATTGATGGAGCCAGGAACCTACAAAATCGAGAAAAGACACGAAGATGGAGATTATCTCCCCCGAAAGATGAAGAAGTTTGCCAAAATGGATTTTACAACGGAAATGGAGGCCCAGGAAAAAGTACGAGAAATTATCCAAAAGCATCGCTCTGCCGTCGAAGTCCAAGCATTGGCCGAAGCAGGCAACATTTTCCACGATCGATCTTTTTGGAAGACCGCTCCTAGCGTCGAACTCGTCAAACAGAAAATTGAGGAAGGTCATGATCCAGTTGCCATGACGCCTTATGCTTTTGATGCGATAACCTACGCGATTCTGGAAAATGTTCCCATCGAAACGGTCCAATTTTTACTCACCCTCAAAGGCAATGAAGTCAACAAGCGAACCCACGATGGAAGAAACTATCTGATGTGGGCCGCTTACAAGGGAAATGTAGCGCTTTCCAAGTTTCTGATCAGCGAAGGTTCAAAGACAGATATCATTGATGATCATGGCTACAATTTGATCACTTTTACCGCCGTTGCCGGACAGACTGATCCCGAAATGTACAATCTCATTTTGGCCAATGGTGGAAATGCGCAAGAGACCAACCGAGCCGGTGCCAATGCATTGCTATTATTGGCTCCCCATTTGAAAGATGACCAAATGATCCAATACTTCCAAGAAAAGGGAGTGGACATTCACGCCAAAGATAACGACGGAAATGGCATGTTTAATTATGCGGCCAGAATGGGCAACGTCGAAATGATGGAAAAGCTCATCGAGATGGGACTCGAATACCAAAACCTCAACAAAGTGGGTGGAAACGCCGTCACCATGGCCAGCCGTGGATTCCGTAGACACACCAATTCATTGAGTGTTTATCAGTTTTTGGAAGCCAAAGGCATTGCGACCAATGTAGTGACACAAGAAGGCCGTACTCCATTACACTCCATTGCCTACCGAAGTAAAGACTATGCGATTTTCGAATATTTCATCAACAAAGGAGTCGACATCAATAAAGTAGATCAAGAAGGAAATACCGCTTTTCTCAATGCTGTGTACGGACGCAATTTTGAAATGGCCCAAAAAATCGCTCCGATGGTCCAGGACTTTAATCACCAAAATAAAGAGGGACACAGTGCCTTGACTTATGCCTTAAAAAGAAACGCTACTGACTTTGTCGACTTCCTCATGACCAAATCCGTTAGCCCCACCATCAAAGACCAAGAGGGCAACAATTTGGCTTATCATGTATTTGATGCCTACCGCGAAAAAAGTGGAGAGGCCTTTGAAAAACATGTCGCCCTGCTACAAGGCAATGGAGTTGATTTTGCCGCCAAGCAAAGTAAAGGTAATAATATCTTACATCTAGCAGTGGAAAAAGGACAATCCTTCCTGGTAGAGAAAGCCATTCAATTGGGGGTCAAGGTAAACGATAAAAATGAAGACGGCCTAACGCCTCTGCACTTGGCGGCGATGAAAGCTGTGGATAGCGATCTACTTCATTTGCTCTTACAACACGGTGCTGATAAAAGCATTACCACGGCATTCGAAGAAAGTGCTTTTGACTTGGCTTCTGAAAATGAACTGTTGCAAAAGGAGCAAGTCAACATTGAATTTTTAAAATAATTTTTAGTCAACCCTATAAACTTAATTCAGAATGAAGCTATTGAAGTATGTCAAGTTGATCGGTTTAAGTTTTGGAATCTTCATCCTCTCTTCCTTTGTTTTCAAACAAACAGAGGAGGCGACCACCAAATACAAATGCATGGTCCAATTGGTCAATTATACGGGAGAAGGCGCCTACATCATGGTGTCTTTGCTCGATAATAATGGCAAATATTTAAAGACCCTACAAGTGTTGGGAGATGATGAAGAATGGTATCCAGACCTCCCCAAGTGGTGGAAGTTCCATCGCGATAATGATAAGCCCAAGATAGACGCCATTACGGGTGCAACCATTGCCGGTGGAGAGCGTTCTATTTTTGTCTTAGAAATTGAAGATGCCTTATTGGATTCGGGCAATCAGCTCCGGTTTGAAACAGCAGTAGAAGATCAAGATTATCACGAGAAGGATCTACAAATTCCACTCACGACCAAAAACGTAAAAGGAAAATTTGAAGGGTCTGGTTACATCCGCTATGTGCGGATGATTCCAAATCGTTGATCCAAATCTCGTCGAGGTCATCTCGCAAATAACCATCGGATAACAACGGGTAAAAAATATGCTCACTAATATTTGGAGATACAGTCATTTCACATTGACTGTATCTTCTAGTCTATTTGTGTTTCTAGCAACTGTCACTGGCTTTATTCTGGCCTTTGAGCCTATCCAGACGCAATTGCAGCCCTTCAAAATATCAGAGGGAGAATCCCTTCCTCTCTCGGAGGTGATCGAGCCGCTACTGGAAAAATATGATGAGGTTCTGGAACTCGAAGTGGATGCCAACGCTTTTGTCAAGGTCTCCGTCATCGGTATGGAGGAGGAGTTAGACGGCGATTTTTACATCCATCCCAAAACGGGAGAAAAGCTAGCAGATATTCCTCCCAGAAAGCCTTTCTTCGAGTGGGTTACCAATTTTCACCGCTCTCTTTTTCTCAAAACAACGGGAAGAATTTTCGTTGGAATCACTTCGTTTTTACTCTTTCTCATTGCCCTGACCGGATGTCTGTTACTGATCCAAAGACAAAACGGGATCAGGCATTTTTTCGCCAAAATTGTCAAAGAAGATTTTACGCAGTATTATCATGTCATTTTGGGTCGCGTGATGTTGCTGCCCATTTTGATCATTACCTTGTCCGGTGTTTACTTGTCCCTCCTACGTTTTTCGCTAGTCCCCGAGGCAACCGCGGAGGAAATCAGAATTGAGGCCGACTCGCTTCCCCTTCCAGAACGTTCTTTTTCCGAGTTTGCCATTTTTCAAAATACTCCATTGCGAGACATTCGAAAATTGGAATTCCCCTTTTCGGATGATGTAGAAGAGTACTTTACTTTAAGCCTCAGGGATCGAACTTTACAGATCAATCAAAAAACTGGAGCGATTGTTTCGGAGCTCAAGTCTCCCTTCGTGGAAATGCTCAATGAATGGAGTTTCAATGTACATACGGGAACAGGCAGCATCTGGTGGTCCATCATTCTCGCCTTGGCCTCTGTCAATATTCTATTTTTTATGTACTCTGGAGGGATAATCGCCTACAAGAGAATTCGTTCCAAAAGCAAAAATACCCATCGAGTCGAGGAGGCGGAGATTGTCATTCTCATCGGCTCTGAAAATGGCAGTACGCGAAACTTTGCCAATCTTCTACAAAAAGCCCTAAAACGAAATAAGAAAAAAGTTTTTTTGGACGATCTCAATCACTTCGCAGTGCATCCCCCTCTGGAACAACTGATCGTTTTAACTTCTACTTACGGCGATGGGGATCCGCCAAATAATGCCCGGCGTTTTCTACAAGTGCTGGAAGCGCAAAATATCACTCACGCTTTTCAGTATGCCGTGGTCGGCTTTGGATCAACGGCCTATCCCAAATTTTGCCAATTTGCCAAAGAGGTGAATGCAGCGCTTTCCGCAAGGCCCGCTATCCAACAATCTACGCCCATTCATTTGATCAACAATAAATCTTACGCGAGTTTCAAGCAATGGGCAACAGCGTGGAGCCAAAAAGTAGCCTTGCCCTTAGAGCTGCCCGACCAAATGGAAAGCAAAAAAGAAAAGCTCTATTCCTTTAAAATCACCGACAAAAAAACGGTCAAGGATGCCCATGATGAAACCTTTGTGCTACAACTCCAAGCGCCAAAAGGACTACAATTCCACTCGGGTGATTTGTTGGCCATCTATCCTCCCGAGAGTACGGTAGAACGACTTTACTCTATTGGCAAAGATGCAACTGGAACCATTTTGTTGAGTATCAAAAGACATGAATTTGGCCTTTGCTCTAACTATTTAAATGAGCAAATAAAAGACAATAGCCTGCAGGCCGCATTGCGAAAAAACCCGAACTTCCATCTCCCCCCAAAGGCCGCTTCCCTCACCCTGATTGCCAATGGAACGGGGATGGCCCCTTTCCTGGGCATGCTACAAGAAAAAGTAAAAATTCCCATCCATCTTTATTGGGGAGGAAGAACACAACACTCCTTTGCCCTGTATCAACCTTTTTTGGAAAAAGCCAATCAAATTGAGGCCATCCGAGAAGTGCACACCGCTTTCTCAAGAGAGGAAGGGCCCCAAAAGTACGTCCAAGATTTGCTGAAAAGGATAGAAAATGAAATTGCTCTTCGCCTAAAAGCGGGTGGTGTGATCATGATCTGCGGTTCCATTCAAATGCAGAATGAGGTTCTGGATTTACTGGAAAAACTAAGTCAGCAGCACTTGAATCAAGGACTAGACTTCTTTATCGACCAAGGACAAATCTTGATGGATTGTTATTAGTCATCAAGGGCCATTCCTCTAGCCTAT
>JBCCSR010000461.1:0-5180 GCA_039199865.1 Bacteroidota bacterium | reverse complement strand
TTGATCGTCGTGTTGGTGTTATCGATAATAAAAGTCATGGTACTTCTTCCACCAATATTCACGGTAGTGGGCGCAAAACTTTTGGAAAAGCTAGGTCGGTTGTCAGCTACCGTAAGATTTGCGGAAGCCATTCCTCCATTACCTAAACTTGAGGTCAATTCCCCGGTAGTATTACTCAAAGTACCGACTGCATTTCCTTGTACATTTACCGTAATCGTACAAGTCCCATTCCCAGTGATTTGACCGTCGGTTAGACTGATTACACTCCCCCCTTCTATTGCGGACACTGTACCGGAAAAACAATTGGACGTTACATTTGCCGGAGTAGCGACAATCATCCCCGCTGGAAGGTTGTCGGTAAAGTCAATATCGCTGAGTGGGGTCCCCGCATTGTTGACAATGGTAAAAGTTAAAACGGACACACTTCCCAAAGCAATATTATTTGGTGAAAAAGATTTGCTAAAAGAAGGCCCAACCGCTGCCAAAACCTCTATATCATCACTGGCACTATTGGTACATCCGTTGGTATCCGTAAAAGTATAGGTGATGGGGTGAGTTCCCACTCCCGCAATGGTGGGATCAAAGGAATAAGTCATCCCATTGCCATCGTCCATTACCCCAGTACCGGAATAAGTTCCACCCGTGGGTGTTCCTCCACCGAGCCCAGTTTGTGTACCAGAACCGATACTGACGGGTGCTGGTGCCGTAAAACCAACTGTGGGTAAAGCAAAGACTTCAAGGTCATCAGTGAACACCACTCCCGACAAAGTATAAACAATGGTCTGAATGCCCACTCCCGCTACAGCAGGATCAAAACTATAAGTCATGCCATTGCCATCATCCGTCACTCCAGTCCCACTGAATACCCCTCCGGTTTGGATCACTCCACTCAAGCCACTTTGTACACCAGCATCCACACAAAGATCTGCCGGAGCCGTAAAGTTTAAACTCTTGCCGCAAACAATCAATGGCAGTTCCGTACCATCCATACAGCTCCCAATTCCTCCACTATTGCTCACAAAGATGAGACATAGGTCAGCAGCCGATCCCATCAATACATTGCCTGCTAAGTTTCCATTGGAAGGTCCAAAGACTACCGCTCCACTGGATCCCGATCCCGTGACACCTTCATAAACGGTTAGATTATCATCAAAAGCATCATAGGTCCCCTGTACAATGTCTGCCTGGACGATCAAGCCGGCACTGGGACAGACTTCAAAGAGCACGAGATTGGTTTCGTTATTGTCGTAACAGGCAAAGAAAGTTTGGTCTCCAAGGGGACAACTACAGGCCGCCAATACTTCAACCGCATCCGTTGCATCCGAACAAGCTCCCGCAACGGTATATACAATCGTCTGAATGCCCAATCCCGCAAAAGCTGGATTGAAAGAATAGGTCATCCCGTTGCCATCATCCGTCACCCCAGGTCCAGAATAGACGCCGCCAGCAGGAGATCCACCTCCTAATCCCGTTTGGACTCCAGCATCAATACACAGGTCTGCCGGAGCCGTAAACGTCACTGCCCCCACCGCAAAAACCGCTACATCATCAGTGGCCGAATTGGCGCCAACCGTGTAGGTGAGCGTTTGTACGCCTGCTCCCGCCGTTGCAGGATTGAAAGAATAAGTCATTCCATTGCCGTCATCCGTTACCCCGGGTCCAGAATAGACGCCACCCGATGGAGATCCACCTCCCAAACCCGTCAGTACTGGATCAGTGACACAAAGATCCGCTGGAGCAGTGAAAGTAGCAAAAGGAGATATACTTCTTCCACAAACAGTCAATGGCAATTGCGAACCATCCAAGCAACTTCCCGTTAGACCACTGTTGATCACAAAAATCAAACAATTATCGGCCAGGTTTCCGGAGATGGTAGTCCCCGCAAAATTTCCTCCCGAGGGTCCGAGAAGAATGGTACCGGAAGTGCTACTCCCGCTCAGACCTTGATAAACAGTTAAATTGTCGTCAAAAGCATCAAAAGTTCCCTGGGTAATTTCTGCTTGAGCAGCCATACCGGCTGTCGGACAAACTTCAAATGCAACCGCATTCGACTCTCCATTGCCATAGCAATAAAAAAAGTTGTCTTCTCCAATGGGACAACCACAGGGAGCCAGCACCTCAATATTGTCCATAGCCGTTTCATTACATCCTCCACTTTCCGTGTAAGAAATCACGTGAACCCCAAATCCAGTAATGGCCGGATTGAAAGAATAAGTCATCCCGTTTCCATCATCTATCACCCCAAGACCAGAATACACTCCACCAAGGGGCATTCCTCCCCCTAAACCAGTCTGAATGCCCGCATCAATGCATAAATCCGCAGGGGCCGTAAAGCTCACGGCTCCCAAAGCCAGCACCTCTATATCATCGCTGTCTGTATCAGCTCCTAAAGTATAAGTGATGGTAAAAATTCCCACACCTGATGTGGCGGGATTGAAAGAATAAGTCATTCCATTCCCGTCATCGGTCACCCCAGTTCCAGAATAAACTCCTCCCGTGGGAGAACCTCCAGAAAGTCCGGTGAGGGTAGATTGATTTTCACAAACATCATCCGGAGCAGTAAAGGCTACTGAAGGAGCAATGCTTCTTCCACAGACCTCTAAGGCCAACTCTGTCCCATCAGCACAGCTGCCAAACAAATCACTATTGGATACAAAAATCAGACATTGATCGGCAACGTTTCCAGAAATGGTGTTGCCCACCAAGTTCCCGGCTACCGGGCCAAATACCAAAGTACCACTCGTCCCAGAACCAGTCGGGCCTTGGTAAACACTGAGGTTATCATTGGGTGCCCCAAAATCATCATAGGTTCCACCAATAATGTCGGCCTCCGCAGCCATTCCACTGGTAGGACAAACTTCGAAGATCACTAGGTCGGTCTCCGAGTTACCATAGCAATTGGTAAAAAAGGTTTCACCATCTTGGCATTGCGCTTGTAGGTCATTGGTCATCGCCCCAAATAGTATCATGAGGCAAAATAGTTTCCATCCAATTGTAGAGTCGTTCATAATCAAATTTTATTAGGGTTATTCCTCTTGGTATAGCATTCTAAACCACAGGGGTACAGGGTTTTAAAGGTGTTGCTTTGAACACTGATCACTACGCGAGGGCTTTCCTACAACCCATCACATGATCTGCAAAGCAATATAAGAGTTGGATGATTCGACAAATCATTCGAATCTCCAAGGGGTCGGTTTTTGGAATAATACAGGATCTTCGATCCTGGTGGGAGGCCCGAAAACAGGCTATTGTTTGATCAACTTACTGGTCCACACCTGATCTTGAGATGTAATGTGGAGGAAATACATTCCCTTGGGAAGTGCACTTGGCAAGGCTAGCTTTTGTGCATCTCCGTTCCAGTTCAATATAAATGTTTTGATTAATTTATTGTTGACATCCCATAGGGCAATTTGTACTTCTTGGTTCAAATCCTTTGGGCTACTCAAGATAATTTCATTTTGAAAGGGATTGGGTTGGACAGAAAAATGAAATGTCTCCTTTCCCAAGTCAGAATCGATAGCGGTCAGTCCTCCCTCCTCAATTTCGTGAAGGGCATCTACTTCAAATGCACCAAAATGCTCTACCGTACCGCTCAGCCATTCGACGCGTAAACTATCGACTTGATCGTTCGTTCCCAAGCCAAAGTGGGCAATACTGGAATGTTGAGAGCAAAAACTATCTCCCCCACCAGAAATCTCACGCATGTAAGTTGCTCCGTCAGCGTACAACCAAATTTTGCTACCGAAAGCGTCGCGATTGCTCGCCGTACCTTTGAGTTTGAACTGGATGTAGTGATGGTTGGTCTCCGTTTCGTTGACATAAAATTTGGTAATGCCACCCAGTTCACTTAGATTGACCACTACCATATCCAGATCTCCGTCTAAATCGAAATCGGAGTAAGCCATTCCACGACTATAGCTGGGATCATTGACGCCTACTTGTTCCGAAACATCAGTAAACGTTTTGTCTCCATTATTCATAAACAAACGATTGGGATCGTTCATCGCAGTCGGTAAGGAAGGCAAAGAGGGAATCCGGCCATTGGCCACAAACAAGTCTTCCCAGGTATCATTATCAATGTCCAAAAATGCAGTTCCCCAACCCGTCGCGAACTCACCAGCAGTAGCAAACTCATTCTCCACTCCCGCTGTAGCGGCCACATTCGTAAAATTGGCATTGTCATTTTCCAAGAGTACATTACTTCCTAAATTGGTAATGTAATAATCAAAATCGCCATCGTGATCGTAATCACTTAGCGCTACTCCCATACCGTACATGGCTACGTCACTACCGTTGGAGGCACCGCTTTCTACAAATCCGGTATTGGGATACTGATTTTCAAAAAATAAGTTGGGAACGATGAAGGGACCAAAGTCGTTGGCCAAATACAAATCGACATCACCGTCCAGATCAAAATCACTGGCAATAGAGGCCAAAGTACAAGACAAATCCTCCAGGCCTAAGTCTGTCGCCATTTCGGTGAAGGTACCATCGCCATTGTTTTTGTAAAAAAAGTTGGGATAGCAATCGTGATCAAACCCTGAGATGACTCCGGTAGAATCGAAAAGAAAGCCAGGCGTTTCGATATGATTAAGTACATAAATATCGAGCCAGCCATCTCGATCAAAATCGAGAAAATTGGCACCGATTGTAAAAGAAGGATGGGTAATCCCGGCAGCCTCACCAATCTCCGTAAAGGTGCCATTTCCATTATTATTGAATAAAAGATTACGGGCGATAATATCATTACCGTTTTCATAGCGCTCCCAAGTAGCAATAAAAAGCTCCCGGTCTCCATCATTGTCAATATCTCCGGTAATCACCGCCGTTGTATTGTATTGTTGAGTGATGTTGAGTCCCACATCACTCAATACTTTTGTAAAAGTCCCATCGCCATTATTGTGGTACAACACATCCTTACTGGTTCCAGAAGTCAGGTACAAATCTTCAAATCCATCATTATCAAAATCAAAAAAAGCAGCTCCTCCTCCCATCAAACTTCTAGGTTCAAAAGTATGATCAACTCCAATCAGATTGGCTTTTTCGGTCAGCTGTTGTCCAAACAAAAAAGAAATGGAAAACAAACAAACACAGAAAACCAGTTGAAATTTAAAGGCAAATGTTGTTTTCATAATGAAGTAAATGGCGTCGTAACTTAAACAGATAAAGTTCGTCAGATG
>JBCCSR010000460.1:0-5182 GCA_039199865.1 Bacteroidota bacterium | reverse complement strand
CATTTGTAAACATTCCCGTAAATATGAAAGCTAAAGTAATGTTTTGCTGCTGGATTTGCTTCCACAGTTTCCTATTGATTGGACAAGAATGTGATGCATTCCTCATCGATCACTCCCACCACACCAATCACGTACAGGCCAGATTAAATAATGACCCCAACGTGTTCCTGGAAAACCTAATCAACCCTTTCATCGACCCAAAGATGGAAATTGTAGCTTACTCTGGACTGTGGTTAACGGCCCTGGACGAAGATCAAAACATACGAATGGGCGCCAGAGGGCTCAATCACCAAGCCAACTGGTTTGCCAGCGGTCCTCACCCACAGGAAGGAGAACTGGATTCTCTGGATTGTGTTCACTTCAATAAGATATTTACTGCATCTCGCTCAGAAATCGAAGCACTGTTCGCAGACCTAGCCGACAATGGCCAGATCGACCAAGCGATTCCCAATATCATGGGCTGGCCCGCCCAGGGAAATCCGCACTTTGAATCGATCCACGGATCTACCCTACCCGACACAAACGCAGGTTTTGCGCCCTTTCACGATGCCAACAATGACGGTCTTTACAATCCAGAGGATGGCGATTTCCCCTTACCCACTTCGGTTAGTCCCAGTCGTATTCCAGAAGAAATTGTTTGGTGGATCGGTAATGACCGACGCAACGAGCAGGAAAACCTCCGTATGGATATAGAAATACAAGCTACCGCTTGGAGCTTTCTCTGTACTGAAGTAACACCTCTCAACCAAAGCCTTTTTATCAATTTCAAAATTGTCAATTACAGTGATCAGGATTATACCAATTTTCGAATGGGTCATTTCAATAGTCTCAGTATCGGTTGTGATAATGATGACTACTTCGCTTGCCTACCGGATCACAATAGCTTTTATGTCTACAATTTTCAGGAGATCGACGAACCCAACTGTTTCCCAAATGTACCTGATCCTCAAACCTACGAGCATCTACCCACCCTTAGTGTGACCTTCCTCAATCAAGAATTGGCAGGCTTTGCTTATCTGACTCCTCTTTGGCAACCCCCAATCCCGTTCATGACCTACTTTCCAGCAAATCCTACGGAGTATAATCACTTTCTAAACGGACGATGGAAAGATGGCAGTCCGATGACTTTTGGTGGTGATGGCACCGACCCCAGCAACCCGCCAACCTCCTTGCTATTTCCCGGTTTGCCCACTGATCTAGAGGAATGGTCGATGCTACAAGCTGCTATGCCTGCAAGAAGGAGGCACCCCTTGGGAACCCTCCACTTCGACCAGTTTAACCAAGGAGATGCCATCAATGTTGCCATGGCCTACTCGGTTCACTATCGCCAACAATTGAATCATCTTGAGCAAATCGCACCCATGATCGATGACATCGAAACCCTTCAATCGGAGTATGACAATCAGTTTGAAGACCCCTGTACCTTGATCGCACCCTGTGAAACAGACTGCGTTTGGTTGGGAGATGCCAACAATGACGGAATTGCCAATTACCAAGACTTACTAGCCGTCGGTTTGGCTTATGGCTCGGAAGGACCAGAAAGATTTGGTCCGCTGGCCTGGCATCCGACTACCGGCAATGATTGGGACAATTCATTCCTCAACGGAGTCAATTTCAAACATGCTGATTGCAATGGCAATGGGGCGGTGGAACAGAGCGATTTTTTTGAAATCACCCAACTGTTCTACAATTCAAAACGATCTGATTATGAAGCCGAATGTACTTACCCAGAAGGCAATCAACTCTTACTTTTCGATCTGTTTTCCAACGGAGGGGTCGATACCATTGAGGCAGGCGAAGCCCATCTGATTTATCGCGTATTTGCTAATTATGGAGGACAACTACACGGATTGGCCTTTGAATTGGAATACGACACTGCTTATTTTGAGTACATGGATGTCTTTGGCCTGCGAGACAACATCTGGATCGATCCGAATGAAGAGAATGCTCTACAGTATGCCCGAAATACCCTGGATCATCCCGAGGAAGCCCCCACCTTCAAGTTTGCCAATAGCCGCATTGATGGACAGGATGCGGGGCTGGATGGGCTGATTGTCTCCATTCGCCTAAAAGCCAAAGAAAATCTACCCGCTCCCCCGGCGACCAATCAAACGACATTGCGCTTTAAAAATGTAAGGGCTCAGCTCAGCGATGGCAGTCAAATTCCTTTTGGCGGACAAGACAAGCCTCTGGTTTTTGATCTGTCTACCACTTCTTCGACCCCAAACCTCGCTCTAATCCCCATCGACCTTTATCCCAATCCCGTCAAAGACCAGTTGTTCATCAATTGGAATGGTTTTGAGGGGAGCAATGTGGAATTATTGAATATTGAGGGTCGTTTGATCCAACAATTCAATACCTTTGACCCTGTCAATACCCGTCTAGATCTGCCCCAATTACCGAGTGGTATGTATTTTTTAAAAGTATACGGAGAAGATCAAGTTGGTATTTTCAAATTTATTTTGGAATAATTGCCCTTTGTCCATATGCCCAAGACCATTACCCGTACGGATCAAATGCATCGGAGCATCGCGATACCCGATCCTCCCCAACGCATCATTTCTCTGGTTCCTTCTCAAACCGAACTTTTGTTTTATCTCGGTTTGACTCAGGAAGTGGTAGGCATCACAAAATTTTGCATTCATCCCGTAGAGCAATTTAGAGCAAAAACCAAGATTGGTGGCACCAAACAATTTCACTTTGACCGTATCGCTGCACTGCATCCAGATTTGCTCATCGGCAACAAGGAAGAAAATGAAAAGGGACAAATTGAGCAACTGGCAGCGCAGTATCCCCTTTGGATGAGCGATATTGTTCACCTGGGAGATGCAATGGATATGATTCTACAAATTGGCACCATCGTCAATCGACAAGAAAAGGCAACAGAACTGGTCGCGGCAATCGAGCATGCCTTCACTGATTTGAAAAAGCAAATTCAGCAAGATAAAAGCCAAAAACGGGTGGCCTATCTCATTTGGCGAAAGCCCTACATGGTCGCCGCAAATGGTACCTTCATCCACGAGATGCTTCAACAAGCTGGATTTATCAATGCCTTTGCCGATCAAAGCCGTTATCCGGAGGTCACAGTTGCTACTTTACGGGCCGTGCAGCCCGACTGTCTCTTCCTATCTTCCGAACCTTTTCCATTTAAAGACAAACATTTAGCAGAGTTGCAAAATATTTGTCCTAATGCGACGATTAAGTTAGTAGACGGTACCTTATTTTCGTGGTATGGCAATCGACTATTGCATAGCGCAGCATATTTCCTTAACTTACGAAAGGAATTGTACACGCAATAAAATTGTACCATAAACGACCGTTGAACTGCTAAACCAAGAGCCAATATCTATGTTTATTCAAAACTTATTGGACATTAACTGATCAGCTCTTACTAACAAATTCTTGCTATGAAGGCCTTTAGATTTTTACTCATTCTACTCTGCTTTTCTACTCCATTATTCCTCATCGCACAAGAAGAAGATGCCGATTTGGCTGGTGAGGTGATCGTTCAGTTTTACGAAGCAATTGATCAACAGCGTTTTTTCCAACAATTCAAACGCCTACATCACTTCCCCCAACTGACTTTCGTCAAAACCATTTCGGAAGACCTAAACATGTATTTGCTTTATCATCCCAAAGATGCAGAGAACCATTTGGAATTGCTCGAATTGCTCAACGCCGAAGAATCGGTAAAAGGAGCTGGAGATAACTTCCGAGCCACCCTTCGGACGACTCCCGATGATCCAAGTTATGCTCAACAATGGGGTTTGGAGACCATCAATGCACCGGATGTCTGGGCTTTCACTACGGGAGGAGTCAATACCCTGGGTGATACCATCGTTATAGCCAACCTAGAGGCTTCCGATGTATTCCATGAAGACATGCAAGAAAATGTGTGGCGAAACCGAGGAGAAATTCCCAATGATGGTATTGACAATGACAATAATGGCTATATCGATGATTATTTTGGCGTCAATATTTCCGATGGTGGCGATGCCCATGTTAATAGCCAACACGGTACTTCTGTAGCTGGCATTCTGGCCGCACAGGGCAATAACGCAACTGGCGTGACAGGAGTCAGCTGGAATTCAAAATTGATGGTCGTTTCTAACACTTTGGCTTTCGATGAAATTGTTGAGTCTTACATGTACGTTCACAAAATGCGCAAACTGTACAATGATACGAATGGAGAGGAAGGTGCTTTTGTTGTAGTGACCAATGGTTCCTTTGGGGTGGACGGCAAATTTCCGGACGAAAATCCTATATTTCCCGCTTGGTGTGATGTTTTTGATTTGTTGGGAGAAGAGGGTATCCTTTCTGTCGGCTCTACCTCTAACGATGAAATCAATGTGGACGATTTTGGCGATATGCCTTCAACCTGCCCCAGTGACTTTCTGATTTCGGTAACCAATACCGATCAAAATGACGAATTAGATAGCGCCTTCAGTCAAGATACGGTATTCAACAATAATGGTAATTTTGTTCGACTCATCAGCAATTTCATCGACCTTGCTGCCCCCGGTAGAGGCTCGTTTACCACTAAAAATGACGATGAATACGGGTCATTTGGTGGTACTTCTGCCGCGGCCCCTCACGTTGCTGGCTCCATCGCACTCTTGTACAGTATTCCGTGCGAACAATTTGCCCAAGAAGTCATTGACCAGCCTCAATTGTCTGCCAGACTGATGAAAGACTTCATTTTACAAGGTGCCTTACCGCTCAGTGAATTAAAAGATAAAACCGTATCTGGTGGTCGTCTCGACCTCAAAGCCAGCATGGAATTGATCCAAAGTTACTGTGGAGGATCGCAAGGGCCACTTGCCTTTTTACAAGTTTATCCCAACCCAATAGGCAGTGGTGAAACCTTGTTGGCTCGTTACCGAACTCCGGAACCCACTCCCTATGACATCAAAATTTACAATGTTTTGGGTCAATTATTGGGGGAAAGACGAGTAGAACCCTCCAATTTTAGTACTGGATTCGTTGAAATCAACACCACTAATATGATGGCTGGCTTTTATTTTCTAACTATAGAAAATATAAATGACATCGCTACCTCTACGTTTATCGTCAGAGATTGACAATTCGCTCGAGATGGCTACTACTTGGTGGGACCTGCGTTACTGGACGGGCGAATTCTATCTTTTCAAGTCAATTTAGGAGAACAGAGCGGAAATTTCCT
>JBCCSR010000459.1:0-5182 GCA_039199865.1 Bacteroidota bacterium | reverse complement strand
GCCACTCGGAGCATGCGTAACTTTTTCATTGAGCATCAATTTTGAAAAGTGCTTTTTAGCAATCAATCAAATAGGCTTTATGAATACATGTCGAGAAAAATGAAAAGGTTACGACTTCGGTACAATGGCTAAATATTTTTTAGGAAGCGCATCACTTATCCTATTCGTATCTAGATATTTTAAAGGCCTAGGATTCCAATTCGCAGAACTATTTAATGCTCAGTTCTAATCCTATTTTTCTGGAGCTCTACGGAGTTTAAAATTCAGTGAACGGTTTCTATACGGCGTTCAAAGCGGGGTTTTAATCCTATTGGCTTTGGAGGAGATTAAAGTGTGGAAAGGGTTTGCTGCAAAGAATACTTTCAATTATTGTAATCCTATTGGGTGGTGGATATTGCTAAAGGCAATAAATGCGTAATTTCAGATGAACTGTTCTGGGGGATTTAATCCTCGTTAGTGTAGCAATAAATTTTAGCTGAGTCATCCCGCCGAAAAATAAGACAATTCTTTTACAATGAAAAGTAAAAATTGCTAAGTCAGCATCTTTTTTACAAAAGAGCCTAATGCTGTAACCTTTTGCCAATTGGGGGCATGTACTAATGAGTCCTAAATCTACAGGATTAATTACGCATCCAAAATAAGTCAAAAAATCAATGCTCATTAACGTGACGAATCATCCGTCTACCGAATGGTCGATCCAACAAATACAAGTAGCCCAAAGTACTTATGGTTCCATCAAGGATTGGGCTTTTCCCGAAATTGACCCTAGTTGGCCGATGACAAAGGTGGCGCGGTTGGCAAAGAATTGGGCCATACAGATTGGGACATATTTACAGGAACGAGAATCAACCATAGGATCCAATGCCGTTTTGGTAATGGGAGAGTTTACCTTTGCTTTTGCTTTAGTAGGATATTTGCAAAAAATAAATGTACTATGCTTGTCAACGACCACTGCGCGACAAGTCCATTCCAAAGGAGACACCAAAGTAAGTCAATACCAGTTTGTCCAGTTTCGTCCTTTCGTCACTCCCTAGTTCTAACTGAGCTTAAATGCTAGCCTTTACTGTTCAATGAATGATCATGAAAAAAGTAATTCAACAATTCCGCTTTGCCTTGCATTTTAACCGAGGAAATATCCTATTTGCTGCCCTCCTTTTGGCGAGTATTTTCCTTTTGGTTTACAACACCCAACAATCCGTAACAACGCCTCCCATAGCAGCTGAATCTTTTTGGTGGCAGGGAGGAAATTGGTGGACGCAATGGTTGGACCCAATTATCGGCATGTTTACTTTTCTGGCAGCACTAGGGGTTTGGTGGACGCATAATTTGAAGTATTGGGAAGATCAATTGCCCAAACGCTTGACGATTCATTACCAGTTTGGGGAGGAAGAGATTATGCGTTGCGAGGAGGTTTATTTGTCGGGGGAAGGAGATATCCGTCCTTGGGCACAACAACTAGGATCACAAATGTCCGGAAATCGATACCTCCTATTCGAACCTTTCTTAGAGGAAACTGCTCCGCAGGTCAAATACGATGAAGTAGAAAGATGCTATTATAAATTGTATACCGTTACCTTTTATTTGACCAAATATCCAGACCATCGAGAATTACCTCATCACGAGTTGGAACAATTTCAGTACTTGCAGCAACGCAAAGAAGGAAAGGTGGTCATTTGGTCAAAAGGGCATAACAAAAGATAAAACATTGATTGATCTGGAAATGAAATTTTTGGGTTGGAGCTTGGAATAATCGGTAGTTGATTCACTTGGCAATGGAGACCTTGGGCATCGTGGGAAAGAGAAAGGTAGTGACTTGTGTAGAGTCCTAATGGACAGAGGAGGAGGAGAGAGGGCTAAGAAGGGACAGCCAACGGGGCGTACCGTTTCGGACGGCTACAATAAGGTCAGAGGAATTGCACGAGGAGCGGATCAGACTACCGACTGAGGTTTTGCCAGGGAAGGAGATTCAGGATCCGCAACTTGATTAAGAAAATCGATTGATTGCACTTTTAGTGAGCGCTACCGCTGACGGATCGGGGGAATGGGATGCGATTGGGCCAATACTCCATGCTTATCAGTTGGATATTCGTGAACCAGAGAGTGCATGAATTTTTGCTGATAAAAGAAATCAGTACCGCTTTTACTGAAGGAATAAAATAGAAAAGTTGGACAAAATCGCTTTGTCCAACTTTTCATTCCAATAATCTAAGAAGCATTTATCCCATCAAATCATTTTGCTGGGAGAAAGGTTGATTGTAAAATCGATCTCCGGTAGCTTTGTAAAGCGCATTGGCCAGTGCACCAATCACCGGTGGCATTCCGGGTTCTCCCAGACCAGTGGGGTCAATGCCGTTATTTACAAAAAAGGTTTCGATTTCCATTGGTGCATCTGCGTGTCGGATCATTTGGTACTGCCCAAAATTGACTTGCTCGGGCGCACCATCTTTGAAGGTCAGACCACCATACATTGCAGCACCGATGCCGTCTACCGTCCCTCCTTCGATCTGATTTTTTGCCCCCGTTGTGTTGACCACAATCCCACAATCCACTGCACACCATACTTTTTGAATGACTGGTTTTCCTTCTTTTTTGACCATATCAACAACTTGCGCAACGTAGCTATTGTGACAATAATAGGCTGCAACCCCACGATGCACTCCTGGCATTTCTTGATCCCAACCTGACTTTTCTTTAACCAATTTCAGAACTCCCGCATAACGCTCTGGATCATAATCATTGTCTTCTCCCACCGGGTTGTTTTTGGCATTTTCAAAAAGTTCTAAACGAAAATCAATGGGATCTTTACCCGCGGCCTCTGCAATTTCGTCGATAAAAGCCTGCTCGGCTCCAGCAATAAAGTTGGACTTTGGTGCCCGCCAGGCGCCAGTAGAAATATTGGTCTCCATGGAGCTATCTTCAGCGGTGTAGTTGGCTACGGTTCCCGCTGGAAAGCGATTGGCCCAAACTGGACCGCCATGAGCACCAGCTCCTTTGACGGTAAAGGCCACCAAATTGTTGTTTTCGTCTAAACCTGCTTTGTATTTTACTTTATAAGCGGGCCGGTAAACACCGTTGAGGATGTCGTCTTCTCGGGTATAGATCAATTTGATGGGTTTGGAAACGGCCTTGGAAATCAGAGCGGATTCAAACACCCAATTGCCGTAAAGTCTTCTCCCAAAACCACCTCCCATTCGCGTCATCATAATCGAAACATTCTCTAATGGAATGGACAGGGCGTCTGCAATAATACCAGCAGATATTTGTGGGGTTTGAATTGGTCCTACCAATCTTGCCTGATCTGCCTTAACGTCGGCAAAAAAGTTCATTGGCGACATGGCATTGTGGGGAAGGAAGGGAGCAGAGTACGTTTTTTCAATGACCTGTTTGGCCTGGGCAAAGGCAGTCTCTGGATCGCCATCTTTCCTCAGGGGCTTCGTTTTTTTGGCGAGCAACTGGCTCAATTGCTCATCGTGATCGGCAGAACTTTCCAGGGGCGCATCGGTTGCCCATTCAATTTTTAAGGCTTGCTTCGCCCGCATGACCTCCCAGGTCGTTTTTCCCACTACGGCCACCATCGACTTTTTGTTGAAAGCTTTGGAATACCATTTGTCCTCCCCAATGAAATCCAAATTGAGATCGATGACGGCTTCAATGCCAGGCATGGCTTTGACCTCCTCTTTATTGTAAGATTTTAGACTCATCCCGAAGGAAGGAGCTTGCTGGACCATGGCGATCAGCATCCCTTCTTCTTCGTAATCCATCCCAAACAAAGGTTTTCCAGTAACAATTCCTCGACCGTCAACATTGGGAGTAGGCGTACCGATAATTTTAAAATCCTTTGGATCTTTTAAGGCAACTTCTTCTGGCACTTCAACACTCGCTGCATCGGAGGCGACCTCCCCATACCCCAGCGATTTTCCCGACAGTTGATGATGAATCATCCCGGCTTCTGTATGGAGTTCAGCCAGGGGCACTTCCATCTTTTTTGCGGCAGCTTCCATTAACATTCGCCTGGCCGTAGCGCCAGCGGTACGCAAACTTTTCCAGCCAAAGCGAATGGATTGGCTACCACCAGCGACTTGTCTTTTGTATTTTTTGGTATCGAGTCCAGCCTGTTCCACCACCACCTTTTTCCAATCGACATCCAGTTCTTCGGCGACAATCATGGGCATGGACGTTTTTACATTCTGTCCAATTTCTGGATTGGGCGACATGATGGTGACGACCCCATTTTCGCCTATTTTGATGAATCCGTTCATATCGAACCAGCTCTTTGGCATTTCCAGAACGGCAATTTTTTCTTCGACTTCCGAAGAAGTACATCCAGCGAGAAAACTAAAACCGAGCAACATTCCACCTCCGGCGGCACCAGATACTTTGAGGAAAGCTCGTCTGTTATATGATGTTTTAATTAAAGTCATAATTATAAATTAAAGCCGATCATTACGATCAATAAATAAATTGAGGAAAAGACTACCCTTGTTTTGCGGCGCTTTTAATGGCCGCTTTGATTCGAGTGTAAGTACCACACCGACAAATGTTGCCATGCATGGTTCTGGCAATTTCATCGTCCGATGGATTCGAGTTGTCCTTCAACAGCGCAGCAGCAGACATGATTTGACCCGATTGACAATAGCCACACTGGGCGACGTCGTGTTCGATCCACGCCTTTTGTACGGGATGCGTACCTTGCTCGGAAAGTCCTTCAATTGTAGTGATTTTTTGGTCTTTAATTACGGAGACGGGGAGGACACAAGAGCGCATCGCAACATCGTCGAGGTGAATGGTACAGGCCCCACACTGGGCAATGCCACAGCCAAATTTGGTCCCTTTTAATTGGAGATGATCGCGCAATACCCACAAGACAGGGGTACTGGGGTCGACATCCACCTGGGTTGTCTCCCCATTAATGTTAAGCTTGAATTGTGCCATAATAGAGCTTGATTTATGCAGATTTTAAGATTAATGAGTATTCAATTGGAGTAGACCAGCTCAATGTAGGTGATGCTGTTGGTTGTTGTCTTTGATCTGGGCAACAGCTCATCTATTTAATGATTTCCTTAAATTAAAAAAGAATCCCAATACTTGAAAGAAATGGCCTCATTATCTTCCAATTTGCTACCTGTTTCACCACCTGATGGGCTTTGACTGAACCCCATAATAAGTGAATCTTATTTTACTT
>JBCCSR010000458.1:0-5205 GCA_039199865.1 Bacteroidota bacterium | reverse complement strand
TGGATGCTGCTCAAGCGGAAGCCAAAGCGTGGAAAACGCTGTGGTCGGCTGGACAGGGAGTTACCACCATCCAAGATGTATTGCCAACGGCAGGTTTGATCTCTCGCTTGCATCAAGAATTTAAAACGGCCATCGAGTCACAGTATGCTTTGCTCAAGACTTATAGCTAATCGGGAGGTTGGTATTTGGATTTAAAATTTTCAATAAAGTTGTTCAAGCGTTCATCTATCTGCTGGTCCTCTAAATCGTAGCTGGGTTTAGCGCTTTTTTGTTCGGGCAATTCTTCCACGTAGAGCGTTGAGGAAGGAAAAGCCATACGGATGCCTAGCAGCGAAGCTAATTTGAGAATACTCAATAAAATCTCTTCTTTAGCTTTGAGTTCGTCCTGATAGCCGGGCACTTCCAGATAGGTTCGAAAAAGAATCTGGAGAGAAGAATCTGCGAGATTGTTGAGATGAACGTAGTAATCTTCTTTCTGAGTAGCTGGGTGGTGCAGAATAATTTGGCGCAAGCCTTCGATGTACTTTTCGATGAGTAAGGGAGGACTATCGTAGGTGACGCCAATCATGGTTGTAAATAATCGGTATACGCGCATCCCCTTGTTGGTAATGGACATATTCGCAACATTGCCATTGGGGATAGAGACGATAGAAGTATCACTAGTCCGAATTCTACTGGTTCGAAATCCAACCTCCATCACGGTTCCAGCAATGCTTCCGACTTCAATATAATCGCCAATCTGAAATGGCTGATCAATAAAAATCATGGCTGATCCAATCAGGTTCTTTACCGTATCTTGAGCCGCGAGTGCGAGGGCCAATCCACCAATTGAGATTCCCGCAATCAAAGCGGTCACGTTGATATCCAGTAAGCGCAAAACTTGAATTAAACCACCAATGATAAAGAGAATGCCTAGCATCCGACGCAAGATGGGGAGCAATTGCTCGTCGAGTTTATGATCGGTCTGTTGCGCATATTGGGTCGCATAGGTCATTACAAAATTGAGGATGCTCAGGGCCAGAAGGACCAATAATACCGTTAGAATGATATTGACCGTAACGATAGAAAACCCTGCGACCGTGATGGGGAGTTGTAATACGGGGATGAAAATCTTCAGAAATTGAATCAGCAAAAGAATACTGATAATTTTGGCAATCTTCGATAATGCCTCCGTATCTACTTTTTCGGACTGAACACGGCTATTGGCTAATCTGCGTACGAAAGGCAACAACAAACGACTTAGCAGGCGGTAGAAAATCCAAGTCATCAACAAAAGCATCAAGATGGCCACATATTGCCACAATGCCAAGCCCAGAAAACTGTAATTACTGGTCTGTGGAAACAGGTTTAGGAGAAGATCCGTCCCAAAGGGAAAAACCTTTTTGTGGAGTTGAGGAATCAGTTGGACTGTTTCTCTGGAGTAAAGCCATTGATGGTCTATTTTTTCCAAATAGACTTGAGGCAAACGTGCCGGAAAGGGGGTATAGTAAGCCTTTTGGGTCGTTGAATCTAGATAATTGTTCTGCTGAGGAAGTAGGTTTAAATGAATGTATAAGCCCTGACCGTCAAGAATTTGTTTGAGTTGAATGGCGAGTTGAACCATCCGAGCGCTATCCGCAACGGGGGCCAAACTTTGTGCTGCGATCTCTGGCTGATAACTATCGCTTTGTAAATAGTACAAGTGAACGTAAATACTATTGTAAGGACTGCTTAAATTGTTATCAGGGGCAGTCGCTATTTGTGCTGGTAGGTTCGTAAGTACCAAGAAAAAAAGAAGGAGGTTAAGGACTACCTTGAGGGAAGTTTTCATACGTTTGGTCATTGCTTCAATAAAAAAAACTTGTCCCCAAAATACGTTTTTTTGATGGAAACGATATTTGAGAACAAGTTTTATGTTAGCAATATGGAAAAGTCAAAAAGACTGATCCTACTATTTAATCCATTAGAAAATGGTCACTTTTACTGTTTGTGCACCTTCTTCATTACTCAAGCGTAGGAGGTAAACACCGGTCGGTAGACTACTAGCATCAATACGGTGGCGTTCGAAACCAGGAGTGGTGATGATTTGTCCTCCCTTAATGTTTTGCCCATGTAAATTAAACATTTGCCATTGAAGTCGATTACTTTCTGGACTATCCAGTAAAAGGTCAAAGGTACCTTTGTTGGGATTTGGCGCTACCGAAAGATCGTAGCCAGGCAATACGTTTTCTGTGCTGGTTGGTGTTACAGTGACTTGAACAGTACTGGTTGAATTACCACAAGTATTGAAGGCTGCTAGACTTACCGTATAAGTTCCAGGCTCGCTAAAGGTGTGTGTCGGATTGGTTTGTGTGCTGGATCCTCCATCACCAAAATTCCAATTGTATACCGCTACCCCTTGCGTAAGGTTATTGAAGTCAACAGTTAGTCCGCTTTGGATTACTTCAAACTGGGCATCTGGGACTTCCGATACACTGATATCAATGGTAGAAGTGGTCGAACCAAGATCATTGGTAGCCGTAACACTTACCGTGTATTCTCCCGCTGCCAGGAAGCGAATATTCACCGGGTTTTGAGAGAAAGAGACGGGAGGGATGGCAGAAGGGCCAAAGTTCCAGGAATAATCTAAGCTGATTTCTGTAGCAAAGCTAGAAAAATCGACTTGATCGAAGGCACATACATTTTCGGAAGAAGCACCAATAAGAATTTCTGGCTCTATGCAATTGATCAATCCCCCGACAAATTGAACCGCATTGGTTCGTCTGGAAATGATGCCATTATCTCCTATAGCTCTGACCGCAAACCAATGCACTTGCATGATGTCAGTCGTCGTATATTCGAAAGTCGTTTCCATGCTTACGCCTACTGGATCCATATATTTTTCACCCAATACAAATATTTCATATCCAAGGACACCTTCTACTCCAGTCCATTCTAGCGTAATCACATCCTCCCAAGCGGCGGCGAAATTCAATCCAGTTGGGAGTCTAGTAATAGAGAAATTTGCATCACTCCTATCGCTTTCCATGCCTCTTGTGACTCGAACTCTTGCTTCACCAGTAAACTCGTCCGGAACATTCCAGTTGCGCATCCGCTGATCCGCATTAGCTTCGCCGATTGGTGTCCAAGTACTGCCTCCATCAACGGAGTAATCTAGCATAAAGTTACCGTCATTGCCAAAGGCATCCCAGTGGATACGTGCCGTTTCACCAGGAACCAAACCTTCTCCACCAATTGGATAAATTACCGTTGGTTGTGCCGTTTCAAACTCATAAACGACAATGTAGTCGTGTGTTCCAAAAGGCAGTTCCGTTCCACTAACTTCTAAGGTATAGGTGCCAGCAGCAGGATTATCAATGGCAACTTGCTCCACATTGTTGAGATCATCCACCCCTTTACCTGCAGGCATATCTAAGGTAATTGGATTGGGAGTGGGGTCTAGTACCCAAGGCAAGTGGGTCTCGCCTCCAAAAGTGACTCGGGTATCCAAGTTGTTGATCAAGGCTTTTGCTACATTGGTATTGGCCTCGCGCTCTCTCCAATAAGTCATGATTTTGACCTGGCGAACGCCCTCGGGAATTTCAATGCTATGGGTTTGTGTTTCATTCGGTGCGACAGCTCCCGTGAAATGCCGATCTTCTTCTAGAGTAAGGACTGCCCGGTAGGCATTGACGATTCCCCAACCGAAGCGAAAATCTGGACCAATATTGCCATAATCACTGGCTGAATTCATCAACACCGCTTTGAGTAAAGCAGCATCAGCTGTTTCACCACCATTGAGTTCTCTGTACGCCTGATGCAACTGGGCAGTGATTCCAGCAATTCCAGGAGCTGCTCCAGAGGTTCCACCAAATGGTGCATAAGTATTATTGGGGTTGGTAGAAACGTGCCCTTGACCATGAGCAGCGATATCTGGCTTGATTCGACCATCATGAGCGGGTCCACGGCTACTACTATTGACCAAAGAACCATCAGAAAAAACATTGGCAGTGGCAATCACATTCTTCCCTTGTTTGTGTCCTCCGGTAATGTTGCCCCACTGATCTCCAGCACCATAACCACAATCGAGGTTATTTGAATTTCCCGCAGAGAAAACGTGTAAGAAAGTAGGATTATCATTCATTTGCTGATCGACAGTTGCAGTGGTGTTGGTGTATCCTACATTACAACCATTACTGTAAGAGGAATTGGTCACCAAAACATCATCACTAATATGGAGGGGAAGGGTTTGATCCAAGAAGTTGGCCACATAATTCAAGACAAACATGTCAGAACCTGCTGCCATTCCGCGGTTGCGTGGATCGAGGTTACCTGCACCACACATGATTCCGGCAACTCCGTCACCATGGGTTCCATTGTCGTTGGTAACTGGACCGAGATTACGGCCTTGAAAATCAATGTGAGGGCCAACCCGTCCGTCATCACGAACCATGATGTTTATGCCTTCTCCCGTGTACTGTCGACCGCCAGGAAAGCCAGTATCGAGGGTGTTAGCGCGATGTAGGGACCGGCCCAGTACATCTTCTGGTTCACCCGGTGCATCTTCCAAAGAGAGATAAGCAATGTAGGGCAATTGTGCGATGGCATCAAGATCCTCTGGGTTGAGATGTACATAGAGGAAATTGTTGATGTGGTTGGTTTGCACCAATTGGATTCCATCTGCGGCCATACGAGTGAGGACTTGCGCCTCTTCCAGGTTGTTGTGGTACTTCAAAATAGCACCAATTTTGTCACCATGAATCGCCCAATCTCCGTAAGGCAATTCTACTAGATTATTATCTAGCTTGAAGTTTTGGTCATAATCCAAAATCGATCGAACCTCCAACTCCGCTAAAGTGGAGAGGTCTAGGTCAGCGGGAATAGCAGCCAGATAAGTGAGATGTGGCAAGTACTCCAGCAGCTGGATACCGGTCTGAGCAATTCGTTCATGCTTTTCGATATCGGGCAAGGATTGGAATTGCAATAAACGATAGAAATGACCTTCAAAAATCTCTTTCTCTTCAATTTGAGCTTGCGCAATGAAGTTTTGTAGGTTCTCAGCTGGAACGATTGTCCCTGATTTTAGCAACAAATCGTGCTGAGCCCGAGTCGTGGTCGACCACAAACAAAGGCAAATAAAACAAATGAGGGGTAAAGCATTGGTTTTCATAAAATGAAATTTTTGGCTAATGAATAAAGATAGTGCAAGCTTGATAAATTATCTGGTGCAAACAAAGATAGGGAAAT
>JBCCSR010000457.1:0-5206 GCA_039199865.1 Bacteroidota bacterium | reverse complement strand
GGTTTCCCTAATTTGAATATCTGTAGCGGTATTGTTAAAGTTGCCTCCGTCGATCTCTATCTTGGCATTGAGAGGGGTGGTAAAGCCGATATTGTTATTATTGAATCCTTCCACCGTATTGTTGATGAAAAACCAGTCGTCGACATTATGCCAATGATCCAGATCCATACCGATCGTTGTAGCAGAACTACCATACCCTACAATTCGACAATTTTTGATTGTAGCATCTGACGTATACAACAATTCAATGCCTTTGTTGCGAATGTTCCAGGCGGTGAATCCATCAAATTCGATATTGAGGGTGTTTCGGTAGGCTTCGGTAGGAATGTTGTATTTCTCCTCATTTTCATCCAGAAAGCGCGTTTGTACATAATAGCCAGAGAGGCCTTTGCTCACGTTGTAAGCCGTATTATTTTGAAAGGGTTTGGAGGGAATCAACCAACACTCAAGTACGAAATCATCGGGCACCTCATTCAGCGTTGCTCTTTGTGCATCGTCGGAAATGTGTAGATTGATATCTGCCCTCCGCATTCCTAGACCCTCTTCGATCAAACCTTCTGTCCAATAAATATAGGCATGGCCCGACACTCCTGCTGCTACATTTCCAACCACACTTACCCCTGCGCTGTGAAACCAGTAGGCACAGCCTTGCCAGGCAAAATCCTGAAATTCTTCTCGAATGTCTACCAAGGCCAGCTCGGAATCCGTTATTGCCAAAGGATCAAGGGGGTTAACTGTCCTCAGGGCAATGTTTTCCACAAAGGAACCCGTTTCATCCCCCGATTCAGTACAAAAGGCACTACCCAGTACATCGTAGGCTACATTTCTAACGAAATCCACGCGACTCGAATGATTGGTAAAGCCCCAGCCGGGATCATTATTCACGCTAACCCCTTCGACGTGAGCTGCTGTCAAGGCTGGATCAAATCCTCCTCGGTGAAAGTGTATGGAATAGCGACCTCGGGGATTGGTAAAAGCGCCTTCTGGGGGAACATAGCTAGGATCTTCTTGAAGGTCGTCCCAAGTGTAATCGTCCAGGGGGATAGATTTGTCTGTCCTGCCCAAATGTTTGAGCTCAACATAACGCAGGTCGACTTCAAGGTGATGCATAAACATTAGGTGTCCTCTCCGTTTTGCACTGACACTGGTGTTTTCCGAAGTGATGCTGATATTTCTACTCAAATTTGCGACATGCACATCGAGATCGCTGGCTTCAGCTGGCGCTTGATGCGCTCTGTTCAAGCTACTGGTCAACTGAATGGTATTGCCATTGATACTACTGATCTCGACTACCTCATCACTAGTAAAATTTCCAAATTCTGTTCCTGCAAGAACCAGTTGATCTCCTGCTTCCCAGCCAATGGGAGAAGTGTCGAGGACAAGGTTGTTGTCTCCGGCATCGGGATGGATTTGCAAGGTAGTCCAGCTCGTTTTCTCCATTCCCCTCATTTCTACTGGCCCCATCAACACCGCTCCGGGGGCAAAGCGATCATGGTCTTCTTCTGGTGTTGTCCCTCCCCGATCGGCAAAAACCAATTTGGCGGTCACGGTAGAGGCAATAGGATTGCTGCTGGAACCGATTTCCAGTCGTCCCGTTGGATTGCTGACGATGTACTCTACGCTCAGCTTTGTATCTACATTGTTGGAAAACCGTAAGGTTCCTCCCTGAATGCGGATGGACTTGAATGCGGTTGCGATTTCAGCATTGACTGTTACAGTAATCCCAGCTGGAATGAGAACACGATCGTCAGTCACTGGGGTAGCGCCTCCCCAAGTATCCGGAGAAGTCCAATCACCAGAATTTGTCGCTACGATTGTAGGGCTTCCCGCTACTTCGATTGGAGATTGAGCGGGGAGGCTATTCCGTCCAAAAATAAAAAGGAGGAATGCTATCATTAGAATATTTTTCATGTGGTTGAATTTTTTGCGGAAAAAATAATCGGGGGCTTACAAATGATCAAAAACGAACTTTCTCATTTCCTCATCACAATCCATACAAGTAAAATAGGCACCATGGTCTCCGCCCTCGATCTGTCGGAATTGGTTTTTAATACCCAGCTGGTCCAGTAAGGGATGAATGAGGCAAGAGCCTTCGGTAAAATCTCCGGTAGGATTGTTCTGGGCCTCTGGATCTTTGGTACAGTAGACGTCGGTATCCATGGTCCCGTGAATGCTGTATAGGATGGGCTCGTTGGGACCGATCCAGTTGACGGTAAAGATACCTCCTGCAATATTGAGGACTCCTTTGATCTGCTCTGAAGCTCCTTCATTGCCACTGTTGCCCGTCAGGCCATTGTTGTTGTTGGCGTGTTCCTGGAGTTTGGCTGGAGCGCTTGACAAATCCATTTCATCGACATAGGCATAATGCAGTGCTGTTACCGCTCCGGCAGAAAATCCACCGATAAAAATGTTGTTGGGGTTGATGTTGAACTTGTTGTCGATCGTAAAATAGCGAACGGCTGCCTTCATGTCGTGGAGCGCATCAATCAATGCAATGCCCAAATCTGGATCATTGCCGGCCAGGAGGCGATAGCTGATGGTAGCCGCCACGTAACCAGACTGGGCAAACTTTTTGGCGAGTGCATCAAAATCTTCTTTTGAGCCAGTTGCAAAGCCTCCACCGTGGGCCAGGAGGATTAGTGGTCGGTTCGTTTCTGGATCATTTGCAGGAGCATAGATGTTCATCCATAAATCGATATTGTTTCCAGCCTGATCGGTGTTTGAGCCGTATTTGATTTCTTTGCTTTCGGTTATTTCGGTAAACACTAGGTCGAGGTAACGGGTACCAGATGGGGACAGTGGTGTGAGTGGGGCTTCCTCTTTACTGCAAGCTAGGCAGCAAATGGATACTAGAAGGAAAATGATCAATCGCGGGGCAAAAATTATTCTTAAATCCATAATTGAAATGACATTTTTTGGTGTAATAATGATATGGACAAAGAACGGTGCTTCCCCTGATAATTAGTACTGGATTGCGCTAGTGGCTGTCCTGGGAGAGGGGATTTGAAAGCGTACAGGACAAGATTTGTCTTTTCTTGTAAGCGCCCGGGGTAAGGCCAGTCACTTTTTTAAAAGTAGCGTAAAAATGACTTCGCGACTTGAATCCTACCTCTTTCCCAACAGCCTCCAGAGAATAGATTTGAAAGCGTTCATCGAGCAATAGCCTTTTGGCCAAATCTATCCGATATTGATCGACAAATTCATTGAAGTTTAGGGTAGTATTTTCCTTTAATACCCTGGTAATTGTCCCTGGACTCAGACCCAATGAGGAGGCCAAACGTTGACGGTTGAAGGCGGGGTCTTTGAATATTTGTTGCTCCAACATCAATTGCTGCATTCGCTTGAAATGTTGGATGGAGACTTTACTGAGGGAAGGGAGGACGCTCTTTTTTTCCTCCTTGGGAAGCACCTGGATTGGATTGACCTTCGAGGAAATAGGCAAATGCTGTACGCCAAAATAAGTGATGCCAATTAAAAATAAAGCCATACCATTCACTAAGTAGTCCCAATAATCGAGATCAAACAAGCGCTCTACACCATCTAGGAGCAACCAACCAGATACCAATACGGCTAGTGCACAGGACTTAATGGAGATCCATCTTTTTAGGGTCGCGGGACTTTTGCTTCTCTTGATCATCCCTGGTGCCAGCGCAATGACAACGAAAAAAAATAAGCCAACTAGATAGACCTCGAAAAGCTCGAAATATTCCATTCCCACTTCCAATCGTGGGTCAATTCGATCTTCCCTCAGGATGATAATGGAATACCAGCTGCTCAATAAAAAGAATGGACTGAATAGCAATAGGGAAATCTGAGGATGGAGTGGCTCCTCCAAGCTCGAACAAAGATAGCAGTAGAAAAGGGCAGAAAATAGGTATTCTACTCTGATACAATCCATAAATTCAGCCAATAGCGTACCTTCTGCTAAAGCACTAACCCGCAATAGTAGGAGTATAAAGATGAATAAGGTTGCTGCCAATAGTTGATTGGAGCGGCTTTGATAAATGAAAGAGGTCGTTAGTAATAGGGTGAAAAATAGTCCTAAACTTACTCCAACCAGAATGAAAATAGATGCACTTTCTATCATGATACAGTTCATTGACTTTTGTAAAATCAGAAGGGGAAAAACCGGAGAATCGCCGAATGCAGCTTGATCCCCAATTTTATGTGAGCAAAGGCATTTGTTGTTAAGACATTTCAAACCGTACAATCCCCTATTGAATGGGGCTCCAATTTTAGGCAGACATCTGAAAGCGGACGGAAAAGGGATCAGAAGGAATCAAGATGGAGGGAGGTTTTTAGATAATTGCTTGGCAGAATTGGATATTCAAGCCAAAATATCTAATTTTATAATTGATGAAAAAAATTCGTTTCCTACTTTTGTTAAGTTTGGTAATGTTGCCAGTGATTTGGAACGGTATGAACTTGGTTCACTACGTCTTAGAGCACACGCATGCTTTTTGCTTGACGGATACCGATCACGAACATAAGTCAGCTCACGAATGCCTGGATCTTTATCATTTCAGCCAAAGTCATGATCACAATCATTTGCCCACAAAAGTCGAATTTTTTGAGTTGAACCAGTACATTACTGATTTTTCTTCATTAAACATTCAATCGTATTCTTCCGTTTTTAATGCCACCAAGGCCGTTTCCTCTTTTTTTTACGGAAGAATTTACATTGAAGAGATTTTCCATCCTCCAGTTGCATAAGCAACATTTCCTTTTTATCGTCGGATTCCTATCCATCCTCTTGTTGGGAACAAAGGTAAATGCAATGAACAATGAAGCTGGTTTGACATCAGCGACCTCCGATGGCTTTCCAATTGACCTATTTTATTGATACGAGATGCAAAATAAATTAGGTCATGCCAATCCAATTTGGAGCTTGTAAAATTCAAATCACCTTATTTCCTAGGCATATCAGGCCAAGGTATTCATCCACGAGAAACAAGGTCCAACAATTATCCCGTATCCTTTTCTGATTTAATCGACAAACTCAAGTGAGTTTTCATGTTAAGAACCATCAACTTAACCAAAAAATACGGTGCTCATACAGCATTAGACAATTTGAATCTGACGGTGCAAGCTGGTGAAATTTTCTGCCTCTTGGGCGCCAACGGCGCAGGAAAAACCACGACCATCAATCTGTTTATGCACTTTATTCAAGCCACTTCAGGACAGGTCTTTATCAATGATATGGAGG
>JBCCSR010000456.1:0-5235 GCA_039199865.1 Bacteroidota bacterium | reverse complement strand
TTGCGCCGTATGTACCCGGACGCCTGCGAAAGACGAGCTGCCTGGAATGTCCGGCCAGCGCGGCTTGTGCAGTCCGAGAAAAACGACTTGTATTATCGTCCATTTTTTCGCGATGAAGTCATGTACATTACGGAGTTTCGCATCGATGGTAAAGATACGGTCCATCAGAGAACGGAAGAAATTAGCTACATCATTGGTTCGGGGCATCATACCAATTCCCATATCATCAACGTCAACGGCTATATTTTTCAAGCTCCCATCACCTATTATACCCAAGATGAAAAGTGGGATTTGGCACCGGGCTACGAAAAGGAAAATCTACGCTTTGAACGAACCTTGACGACTGAATGTATCACCTGTCACAACCACTTTCCTAAGTTTGAACCCGGTTCGCTCAATCGGTTTTCAGAAATGCCGAGTGGTATCGAGTGCGAACGCTGTCATGGGCCAGGAGAGTTGCACGTCAGGGAAAAGTTGGCAGGTAATATTGTCGATACGTCAAAATATATTGATTACAGCATCGTCAATCCTCGGGATTTACCCCGGGATTTACAAATGGATTTGTGTCAGCGTTGTCATTTACAGGGGGTGGCGGTCTTGGAAGAGGGCAAAACTTTTTTTGATTTTAAGCCTGGAATGCACCTCTCGGACGTGGTCAATGTTTACCTGCCGCGGATGAGCGATTCGGGAGATCGTTTTATCATGGCTTCGCAAGCGGATCGCCTAAGATTGAGCAAATGTTATCAACTATCTGAGATGAGTTGTCTGACCTGTCATAATCCCCATCTGAGTGTAGCGGCAACCGAGGAAACCAATTACAATTCGGCCTGCGTCTCTTGCCATCAGACCCCAGAGCAATTGGCTTGTAGCGCCTCCCTCGACAATCGACAAGCGGTAGGAAACAATTGTGTTTCTTGTCATATGCCTCCCTCCGGGAGTATTGATATTCCTCATGTCAATATTACTGATCATTACATTAGCAAATTTACGGCAACCCGCTCCAAACGGATCGAGGAGGAGGAAAAAGACGCCATTGCCCGATTTGTTGGTTTGGAGATGCTAACCAAAACAAATCCAAGTCCCCTGGAGATGGCCAAAGGCTATTTGGCGCTCCACGATAAATTTATGGCCAATGATGCCGTACTCGACTCCGCCCGCTTTTACCTGAATCAGGTGGACGAACAAGATCCCTACTGGCTCAAAAACCAAGTGCATTATCATTTTATAGCTAAAAATTATCGGGCCATTATGCAATTGGTCCAATCCAAAACGCCAGCCGAAATTACCGATGCTTGGACGGCCTATCGCATTGGAGAGGCCTTCTACCAAAGCAAAGATTTTACCAGAGCTCTACTTTATTACAAAAGGGCAACCAAGCTCAATCGATACAATCTTGAATTTCAAGAAAAGCTGGGGGTCTCTTATTTGAGCTTATCCAATTTGCCCCAAGCGATGAAGACTTTTCAGTTTATTTTGGGAGAAAATCCAAAACGAAAAATGGCCCTAAACAACCTGGGTTATGTCTTTGCTCTACAGGGTAAATTTGCGGTGGCTATGAACCATTACGATCGAGCCATTGCCCTCGATCCGGATTACGAACAGGCTTTGCTTAATAAGTCCGCGCTTTTATTGCAGGAAGGAAAAAAGGGAGAAGCCCGACAATTTTTGCAAAGAATCCTCAAAATCAACCCAGAAAATGCAAAAGCAAAGCAGATCTTAACAACAATTTAAGAGTATGGCATTGCTTTATGGCATAATTTTATCGTCGCAAGAACAGGAGCCCCCTCCTCGGGATCTTCTTTTTATCATTCACCAAGAATCAAAAAATAAATAGACAGATGAAAAAGATATTCTTACTCTGCCTCTGCCTCAGTTTTGCCTTCCAAATGCAGGCTCAAGGACTGAAAGGCTTGATGAATAAAGCAGAAAAAGCCCTCAAAGGTGGCTTGTCATCAGAAGATGCGGGCAATGGTTTGAAAGAAGCCCTCAATATTGGTGTGGGAGAGGCAGTCGACTTTTTGTCCAAAGAGAATGGTTATTATAAGAGTCCCTACAAAATTTTATTGCCAGCAGAAGCCAAAAAGGTGACCAAAAAACTCGGCGTTGTTCCGGGGTTCAAAAATGCGGAGCAAACGGTCATCGAAAAGATCAACCGAGCCGCTGAGGATGCAGCCACCAAGGCCAAACCCATTTTTGTGAGCGCAATCAAACAAATGACTTTTAAGGATGCCATGAACATTTTGATGGGAAATAAAGATGCGGCGACTCGCTATCTGGAAAAATCGACTTATGATCAGCTCTACCAGGAATTCAAACCTGTCATCATTGCTTCTCTCGACAAATTCAATGCTCGGAATTACTGGCGTGGCGCGGTTAAAGCCCACAACAAATTACCATTGACGAAAGACATCAATCCGGAACTAGACGACTACGTTACTAAGCAGGCCCTTTCCGGTATGTTTGGACTGGTGGAGCAAAAAGAATCTGATATCCGTGGAGATCAATCTTTGCGAACCACCGACTTGTTGAAGAAAGTCTTTGCAAAGCAAGATAAGTAAACTCAGTTGCTGAGGTAGTCAAAACCGTGGCTACCTCAGTAGTTGAAAACTAGCCCAACATTTCTTGCAATACCTCCAAAGTGTAGGCTATCTCTTCTTCCGTATTGTACACATTTACCCCTACCCGTGTAACGCCTCCTTTTGCCGAAAGGCCCAAGACCTCAATGGCTCTGATGGCATAAAAATGGCCTGCCCAAGCACAAATATTTCGATCCGAAAAATATTGGCAAACTTCCAGAGGACTTTTATTTTTAACTGTAAATGCCAGGGTTGGTGAACGCATGATGGAATCAAAATTGGGCCCCACCACCTCAACGCCTGGAAGTTGTTGTAAACCTTCATAGAGTTTCAAAATGACTTCTCTTTCCCGCCCTTGGATGGCCTGCATCGCAGACAGTAATCGCTGTCGTTCCGTTTCCCCATTTCCTAAATCAGCAATGAAGTCGATTGCGGCCACCGAACCAGCCAGCGCCGCATGATTGAAGGTGCCCGTTTCAAGGCGGTAGGGAGCAGTTTGGTATTGGGTGCGCAAGCAATCCGGTTGTAAACGATCCAAAAGGCCAGGCTTGGCATATAAGACCCCAACATGAGGACCATAGAACTTGTAAACGGAGCACAGTAAAAAGTCACAATCCAGCGCTTGAACATCGAGAGTAAAGTGGGGGGCGGCATGAACCGCATCGACCAACATCCAAGCATTATATTGATGCGTCAATTGCCTGACCTTGGCCAATTCATTGACTGTCCCAAAAATATTGGAAGCAAAACCCAAGGCAACCAGACGGGTTCGTTCATTTATTTTTTCTTCGAAATCCTGATAATCCAATTCCCCATTGTTTTGGAGACGAATTTCTCTCACTACAATTCCCTTTTCCCGCAGTGCCAGCCAAGGCCCCCGATTGGCTTCATGGTCCAATTGGCTAATTAGAATTTCATCACCCGTTTGAAGGGCCCGACCTACTGCTTTACTCAAAGAGAAATTGAGCGTAGTCATGTTCGATCCGTAGGAAATGCAATGCGGACTTGGTGCGCCTAAAAAGTGCGCCATTTTCTGCCGGAATTGATCCACGAGGGCATCGCTTTCCTGGCTGGTAACAAACAAGCCATGGAGGTTGGCATTGCTTTGCCGGTAGTAATTGGCGCCAGCTTCAATGACTGATTCGGGGACTTGAGTACCTGCTGGACCGTCGAGAAAGACGAGTGGGCGATTGCGGTATTGACGCTGTAGAAGAGGAAATTGCCGACGAAGCTGTGCAATATCTAGCTGGACTTGGTGGGAAACGGGGTTTTCGGTCATGAGGGAAGCAATTAGGAGATCGAATTGAATTTGTTTAACTAATCTCTTCCAAATTAAGCTTTTTTCTTAATTTGTGTCGCTTGGGTGGGGAATGGAAAACGAGAAAAAAATAGAAATTTAGACAAATGTTACAATTGGCCATAGACGCAGGCAATACCGATATTGTTTTCGGATTACACGACGGAGTACAGTGGTTGCACCATTGGCGAATGCCTTCTAAGACGCCCCCCACGAAAGAGGCTTGGCATTATCGATTGGTTAGCGAATTGTTGGAACTGGAACGCAAGCCAAGCGAAATTAAACAAACCATTATCAGTAGTGTCGTTCCTCCATTAACGGCGCCCCTGGGGGAAATGGCCCATCAAGTTATGGGCGTAGCGCCTTTGGTTCTGGATGCCAATTTGTTTCCTCGTTTAAAAGTGAAGGTTTTGAATACCGAGGAAATCGGTGCCGATCTAGTGGCCAATGCAATGGCAGCCTACGATTTGGTACAGCATAAATGTGTGGTGGTCGACTTTGGAACTGCACTGACCTTTACGACCATCGGAGCCGACGGAACCATTATGGGCGTAGCCATTGCTCCTGGATTGAAAACAGCCATTCGGGCATTATTCGATAATACTGCTCAATTGCCAGAAGTGCCTCTGGAAGAACCAGCCTCGGTTTTGGGCAATGATACCATTCAAGCCATTCAGGCAGGAGTGGTAGTAGGATATACGGGAATGGTCAAATATATGCTTCATCAAATCAAATTGGAAATTGGAGAAGATTGTAAGACCATTGCTACCGGTGGTCTCTCTTCGGTACTCACGGGCCTAAGTGAGGATTTTGATTATCACGATCGCATGCTAACGATGAATGGTTTGATTTTGATTGCTAGAGATTGTGGCTAAGCAAAACTTGAAGTGATCCGTAACGAAATTGGAAGTGCAACACCAAATGGAAGTCCCCTTTCGATCAGGGAGCTCCGGACCATTTTAAATTTGAAAACATTACCATTAGACAACTGAAATAAACAATGACAAAGAATCGAAAAATGAGAATGGGCATGGTCGGAGGTGGCCGAGGTGCCTTTATTGGTGCCGTCCATCGGATGGCAGCTGCTTTGGATGGTGAGATTGAATTGGTTTGTGGCGCCTTTAGCAGTAATCCCGAAAAATCGAAAGCCTCAGGAGCGGATTTGTACCTTCCTCCCGAAAGGGTTTATGGGACTTATGAAGCAATGATCAAGGCAGAAAAGCAATTGCCTGAGGGCGAACGAATGGATTTTGTTGCTATTGTTACCCCTAATCACGTTCATTTCGGTCCAGCGAAAATGGCTTTGGAAAATGGATTTCACGTGGTTTGTGATAAGCCCGTTTGCTTTAGCTTAAAAGAAGC
>JBCCSR010000455.1:0-5235 GCA_039199865.1 Bacteroidota bacterium | reverse complement strand
CGATTACCTTTTTTTTGGCAATTACATAATACAACAAGAACTCAAAATGAGTGAGTGGACCGATGAAATAATTCTTAGCAGGCTTCGATCGGGAAGCGAAAAGTCAGTTGGTGAGGCATTGCAGTATTTATTTAGTGAATATTTTGGCCTGATCAGACATCTCACCCTGAAAAACAGCGGTACGGTGCTCGACGCAGAAGATTTATTTCAGGATGCAGTGACCATTTTTTACGAGCAAGTCGTAAGTGGAAAATTGCAATTGACTTGTTCCGTTAAGACTTATTTGTATTCGATCTGTCGCAATCAGTGGTCCAATCAGTTGAGGAAAAGAAAAGAGGTAGAGCTCAATGACGAAGGTCAGGAGTACATTGACATCGCGGATTCTCATCTAGAAGCGCTCATTGAAACCGAAGCGGGACGATTGATCGCCCAATTGATCCAACAAATGGGTGAAGAATGCCAGAAAGTGCTCCAATATTTTTATTATGATCAAATGAAAATGAAAAAAATTGCGGAGTTAATGCATTATTCAGGGGAGCAAATTGCCAAAAACAAGAAGTCAAAATGCTTGAAGGCATTGCGAAACTTGGTGCAAGGATCCTCCTTTTACAAGAAAAATTTGAGATAGCAATCAACAAAAAATAAAGTGAAATCATCTATTTAAAACTAGGAACGAACTATGAATGAGTAATTGTACTCAATTTATTTATTATCCCTCGTAATTTTTGACAACATGGATACCAACAAAGCCACAGAAGAAAAATTAGATCAGTACGTACTCGGGCGCATGAACGAAGCCGAAAAGGCTGATTTTACAAAAGCTTTGGATCAGGATTCCAGTTTAGCCGAGGCGCTTGATTTGCATCACCAAATGGCACAGGGCATCAAAATTCACGCGAGGGCAGACTTTCGTAAAAAACTCCAAGGCTTTCAGCAGCAGTGGAACACACAAAATGAGCCAAAAGTCATCCCACTGTATCGTCGTATAGCCACTTGGGCTTCCGCTGCCGCGGTGCTGTTATTGTTGGTTACCGCCACGTTTTGGATGACCAGTGCGCCCATGTCCAACCAAGACATTTACAGCTCTGTCTATGAGGCCTATCCCTCTATGTTTAGCAGCCGCGATGCAGTAGCCGGCGATTTGCCAAGAGCCAATGAGTTTTACCAAAATGGACAGTTTGATCAAGCGCTAGTTATCTTTGATCAATTGCTCGAGGCCGAGCCAGAAGATGCTAGATTGCTGCTGATGGGAGGAGTTTGTTTATTAGAGCTCGACCAGTCCGAGAAGGCCCTGACTTATTTTCAAAAAATCATTCAACTGAAAGATATTTATCTGTCTGATCAAGCGACCTGGTATGCTGCACTTAGTTACCTCAAACAAGATCAAAGCGCAGCAGCAATACCGCTACTAGAACAACTGGCCCAACAGCCCAAGGCAGATCGTAAAAAAGAAGCTACAGCATTACTAAAACTATTGAGATAAAAATTAACCAGCAACCCAAGCACTTAACATTCATTCACCCCCTTATTCGACTAAGCAAGAACCTAAACCAAGGGTTAAGTATGCTCTTTTGTGGGTGTGACACACCATTAAAGCAAGACGCAACAAAAAATATAATGAATATAAAGCTACCAGTCTGCTTTCCTACTTAATCCTTTACAGGTGGCTCTTGAATTCCAACAAGAGTCACCTGTAAAAAAGACCTTTACAAACAATAATCATAAAATATTTACCTCTCAATCCATCAAAGAATTGAAGGCCTTTAGAAAACAAAAACAAATCCATCCTTTACAATAAAGGATAAAGCTATGAAAACTTGATTTTGGAGTAGATGCTGTGGCGATCAATCAACGCCGCAGCATTTTTTATGTTCCGAACACCAGTGAGGAGGCCTAATGGCGTATTTGAATCTTTACGATTGAAAGAAGGGGAGCAAACTTTATCTTGATCGAAGGCAAAAAACATCCCGAATCTTCAAGTGAAAATTCGGGATGAAAGGAAGGAGGGAATTATTTGAAAAGTACTTTTACTGTACGGGTATAATTTTGCTCTAAATGGCGCAGTTGAACGAGGTAAAGACCGCCCTGTGCTAGATTGGGCTCCACAATTTTGTCTTCTTGATCATTCAGGTAAAACTGCTGGCCAAATACTTTCCGGCCCAATAAGTCCGTCACACTCAACTCATAGTTGCCCGCTACCCCTAGGTTTTTCAATCTAAACCATCCATTACTTGGGTTGGGAGACAGTTCGAAATTGGTCACCGATAGCTCTTCCGTGGAGGATACGTTGATTTGAATGTCTTCTGCACTACGTGCCGTAAAATATTCTCCGTCGAAACGAGAGTTGGGAATGCCAACGATAAGACTCATATCAGAAGGAACGGGGCCACCGATGTAATCGACGTTGAAAAAGGTCGTTCGGAAGTTGTAGCTACCAGTTGGATCGCTGATCGGGTACACTGTTCCATTTTCAAAAAAAGCGGAGATATCATCGAAAGTGATGTCGATAATGGTGACCAACTCCGATTCGTATTCCTCAAAATCGGAGGTGAGGTCAGCTAGCGTAATGATTTGTTCGGCAAGGGTATTTCCGGAAGAAGTAGCGGCACCGGGGTCCGACAGGGGTTGAAACTGGAGCATTCCGCCAAATTCACCTAGCGTACCCGTAATCCCCGTGATGCCATCATTGACTTCGTAGGTGCTGGTAATGGTTCCAGGATCATCGTCGATTAATATCCCTGCCGAAGCATCCTGGATGTATTTCTGGTTTCTAAAAGATTGTTGGTAGGTCAAGACCGCCTCTCCAGTTAGTTGATAAGCTTCTCCCTGTACCCCCGCTCTCAACTCCGCAATATTGGCTACTTGAATGATCACTGGAATGTCGACGGTGAAGGAAACGGTATCCACCGCTGGAGGGTTGAGGCTGTTGCCATCATTGTCTACCAATTCTAGAACCACCTCATACTCACCATTGTCTAGATTGGGCAAAGCGACAGGATCGGTGTTGTTGATGGTTAATGGAATAGTCGGCGAAGCAATGACTTGTCCAGTGACAAAACCATCGCCCGTACCCGAAATACTGACATCAAAATTTTGTACAACAAACTCTACCAATTCACTTCCGGAGGTAAGCGTAGCACCGTTTGCAGGGGAAGTAATGACAATGGCTGGTTCTGTGACCACAATAGGTGTAACCGTGTAATCATCAACGTAGACAATCTCTTCTCCGTCAAAATTTCCGAATACATCGTAAAAACGGATGCCTACTTCGATTTCACCGGTAAAAGTCGCCTCGTAAGTCATAGACAATTGCTGCCATTGGTTGGTCAATTCAGGTAAAGTATAATCTTGGAAAGTTTCCATGTACATTCTTGCTCTGACCCCACCCTCAGTGTGGTAGACCCAAAAAGAAACATCATAACTGGTTCCGGCAACAACGCTGATGCTTTGGCGAAAATCCGTATCTCCTTGTGTGTCGGTCGTGACATTGACGCTAGCAGAGGAAGCGCCTCCGTTGACAATGGTATTTTCCTCGGTAAGGGTAATGCCACTTTCAATGGTGGTCCAGCCATCTGGGAGACCGTCGGTCCAGCTCTCCATATCGCCATTGACCAGTTGGCCTTGCGCATTAAAACTGATGAGGCCAAAGAAAAGGCAAAAAATAAAAGTGTAGAGTTTTGAGTTCATAATGGTCTGATTTAAAAAAGGTAGTAGAAAATCGTTTATTAGTGTGGCTAATATTCGATGATGATACATTAGTTACGATGGGGCAAAGATAGCTAAAATCCGTTAATACGCAGGATACAAAACTTGCATTTAATGTTGACATAACTTTTGCGATACATCAGATTCTTCTTTCCTGTGTTTTTTTTGGAAAAGAGCAACTTATTCGCTAAACAACGTTTAATCTTTTGAACAAAAGACCCTTAAAATGGATGGATTATTGACGGATGCGCTATTTTTTGCAACCAGCTTATTGATTTGTGCGGTCTATCTCTACATCGACCAGCAAGAGCAGCCCGCAAAAAGTTAGGGCCATTGGTGTTGATTGATTTTACACTTATAGTTGCACTTGGTTGCTCCTAGTTGTGCAGTTTACCTTCTCTTCGGGCGATGGAATTTATTGCCCAAGAACTCCATAATCATATCCCAAAGATCTTCGTAAGGGATAATTTCTACCTCGTGGGCTTGACTGGCCACTTCAAGAGGAACAGATTTCAATTGCGTCAGGTATTTTTTGGCTTTTCGCTCAACGGCAATCTTGTGGAAATTGGCGTTGGGAATTTGGAGAAGCATTTTGATGAAGCAGTTGCTGCGAAAATTATCATCCTTACGCAAATACCTCGAACAGTATTTTTCGATGGCCTCAAAACGGTCGATCGCCTGGTCATAATCTTTTTTGACAATCATAAAGAGGATTTGAATGATTAAGATTGGAATATTCAATCTCCTTTTGTCTTTGGAAAAGGTGGGAATACTGTTGAGAAATTTACCCAAGCGAAAGCGTTTGGTATCCGTTTTTTGCTCGATTTTACCAATAAAAGTTAGAAAGTGGATGTAAGCTTCATAGATATACCATTTTTCCTGTACGGTTTGTTGCATGGTTTTGAACTTGTAAAACTTGATGGTCTTGAAGAGAATCTCCTTGGCATCTTCGTAGCATTTGGAGTGGAGGGCAAGAATGGTGTGGAGTTCATTGTTGACAAACCAACTCAGCGTCCCCGGATTGATCAAAGAAGCACTTTTTTCAGCCGCTAATTTTCCCATCTCATAGTTTTTGAGTTGCGTATAGCAAATGAGTTGGTGGTGTAGGAAAATGCGTAGAGGGGTAAAATATTTGTAGGGCTTTGCTTCAAAAAATTGAATGGCCTCTTCACAAACCTCAATGGTATTCTGATAATCATTGATGACGAGCAAAGCAGTCACGTGAATATAATTGCCAAACATATGAAGAAAGGGAGAACCATACTCTGCCATGTAAGGCTTTAATTCTTCATAATACCCCATCGCCGTCTTGTAGGTGTCGTCTTCCGCTTTTTTACGAATGACGGGAATAACCGTTCGGGTGAAGTACTCCTCCGCACGTTGTTCTATTTCATAAATTTTCAAGTACCGTTTGAAATGCTCATCGTAGTATTCAAATCGGTCTGGATCGGCCATAATGGTACCGTAATGGGTACGAAGATAACGACTGGAATAGAGAATAAACTCTGTTAGTTCGTATTCGATGGCTTT
>JBCCSR010000454.1:0-5238 GCA_039199865.1 Bacteroidota bacterium | reverse complement strand
CGGGGATGGATGTCTTCTCTTTTGTAGATCAATTGCTCCCGATTGTTGAACAAGTAGAGGCCTTTTTCTTGGGTCAACCAGAGTTGTTCCTTCTCCTCGTCATAGTGCATTAGTTCGAAAAGGTGGGTTTGGGCTTCTGCCAAGAAAGGTTTGACTCGATACCCTCCTTGCGGTTTTTGTTCGAAAATCAGGCAAGTACTTTCATGGTGATCTAACCAAAATTTTTGTGCTGTCCCTTTGATACTGTAATCGATTGATTCAATTAGTGCTTCCGATTCGTAAACGACTTTTTGGTTTTCATCAATAATCAAGAGGCGATGGTCTTGAAAGCCAACAAACTTGCCGTTGGGAAAGCGCCGATTGGGAACGAATCCATTGGGAAAGGAAATCGGTTTGAATCCCGTACCGGGAGCATATTGCCAACATTGTCGTTCGGTATAAAAATAAAAGAAGGCTTGATGATCGACAAAGAAATGGCGAATCTCCTCAATGGAAAAAGGAGCTTCTTGTCCAATCAACTGATCGAAGGAGAAAATGCTATCTCTTTGGGCATTGAGGATATCAATCGACATTACCGTACTGGGCCTTACCTTTGTTCTGGTATTGAATAACCACAGTCGATTTGCTTGATCTTTATAAATGAAATTGACCCCTTCATTGGTCAGTTGGCCTGCATCCTGCGTCCAGTATTTCCATTGATAGCCATCGTAGTAGTTGAGCCCATTTTCAGTACCAATCCACATGCCATCTTCCTCCGGAAGAAAGGAGAGGACTTTGTAGTGGGAAAGGCCCTCTTCGACGCTAATTTTTCGCAAATTGGAAAAATAATCCTGCCCTAAGGCACAGTAGTAAATCAGTAAAAACCATAAGATGAGCCCCCTACGCATGCTGGTTTAAATTAATGTGATGGAAAATATACGAATTAGGGCGCAAATTGTTGCTCGAAATGCTATTACTTTTTGTTAAAATTTATTGGATTGCGCTTCGTTTAAGGTGCATGGCCCCGGAGGTGGCGAGCTCAGCTGATTGGTGGATAACAATGGTGGTGTATTCCCTCGTTTACAATCCTCTTAAAGCATCCAAAACAACAGCTTGTCGCATTTGCTTCTCAATTACAATCGGTGCAGCAACCCTGGCCTCACAATTGGTTACTCCACAGCGCTCGCAGGTGGTATGTACTTCTCTAATTTTTAATTTGGGGTCACTTAGGAAATGAAAGATGCTTTTTAAATGAGGATCGACCAATAAACCTAAAGTGACGCTCACCCGTTTTTTTGAGCTTTGAAAACCTGATTTGGCCAATGAGATGCATAAGTATTCTTTATCGGTATTCCAGTATTTCGAAATTTGGGCGTCGGCGATAACGGGTACCTTTGTGGTTTTGGTGGTGGCCGATTGCAAATCTTTGATACTGGTAATGGATACCCAGCGATTGCAATAGTGTTCATCCAATTCATTATTGTAGGGGCTGTGCAATTGGGACAGATGCAAATCTTTTTTCATCTTAAAAGCCGCCAAACGCTCATCTCCCGTTAAACGAATAAAAAACAAATCTTCTAGTCCGAAATGATGGGGTAAGATATTGGTCAGTCGCTGCATCAAAGTTTCTGCACTGACGTTGTACTTTTCTAAAAAGCTCAAAAACAAGTCTGGTTGCCAACTGTTTTCCCTGGCGAGTGACCTGACGTCATTGGCCAAGGTTTCTCCGTCCATTAGCAAAGCAGCGGCAAAATGGGAGGCTCGGTAGTTGTTGAGTAATTGTTCAAAAGAGTCGATTTCGGTAATCGTTGTTTCATAGGGACGTTCACTTAGTTCCAGGTATTGAAAACCCAATTCTCTGGCAATAAGAAAATTTTGCTGCGCTGCTGACAGGCCTTTTTGCAAGTAAAGGGTTTTTGTTTCCCGTTTGTAATAAGAACGGATGTGTTGGATGGCGTCGTTTTTACTCAATGCCTGGTAGTCGATCTCAATCCCGTAGATTTCTGATAATTGTTCTTCTAAAAAATCGGGGGTGAAGGAAATTCTCTCTTTTATGGAATATTCTTCCTTGAAGTTGGCAACGGCTACTTCCAATTCAGGAAAATGATTGTTGTGCATATCCTGGTAAGAACGCAATGCTTCTAGGTAAAACTGTTTTTCATCGACTTGATAGTTGCGAGCAATTTTAAAAATGGTAGAGATAAAGGCGTTGACTTTGGTGGGGGTCTGGGTAAACAGTTCCAATAACTTTTCTAAGCTAATCCCGAATTCCTCTAATGGAAACAATCGAAAAAACTTGGAAGACAGCAAATCGATGATGGGTTGCAACTTCTTAGAAGCATTCGTCGCTACCATGTAATTGTAGTCCACATCCAGGGCTTTCGCCAAATTGGTGATTTTAGCGGGTTTGGGATAGCGTTTTCCCTTTTCAATGTCATTCAAATAAGACGTCGACAGCCCAGTTCGATTGGCCAACTCTTGGTACGAAAAGTTTTTTTGCTGCCGCAAGTATCTCACCTTAAAGCCAAAGATTAAACGTATTATTTTTTCGTTACTCAGCATTGTCGCTTCTTTTTGAGGAATAAAGGCTAGCCAAAACCCCTAGTTAGCCTGTCCCTTTTTCATTCCTTGAAGCAAATTAACTATTTTTCCTGCAAAAAAAAGAAAAAATTTCTTTTAGCGGAATTTCCGCTGAATGAAAAAAATCCTTATATTGTATTCGAATTGCGATACAACCACTAAAATTGTAAATCATGGATATTTCCACATTGACAACTTATCCGAGCCTAGAAGGCATCACTATTACAGGCGATTTCAAGGAAGAATACGCAACGATTCTTACTGTTGAAGCCCTCGAATTTTTAAAAGCATTGCATCTTCATTTTAATCATCGAAGAAAACAATTGCTGGAAAATAGAATAGAAAGGCAAGCTATTATAGATGCTGGAACGATGCCTGACTTCCTGCCTACTACCAAGGATACGAGGGAAAGGGACTGGCAAGTAGCCCCCCTACCAAAAGATTTGTTGGATAGACGGGTAGAGATAACGGGACCCGTAGATAGAAAAATGGTAATCAATGCCTTGAATTCTGGTGCCAAAACGTTCATGGCAGATTTTGAAGACAGCAATACGCCTAATTGGAACAACAATATACAAGGGCAAATCAACCTCAGGGATGCCATCAATAAAACAATTGATTTTGTCAATCCTAAAAATGGAAAACACTATCAATTGAATGAACAGACGGCTACTTTATTGATTCGTCCGAGGGGGTGGCATTTGGAGGAGAAACACATTTTGATCAATGGAGAAGCAATGAGCGGTGGATTTGTTGATTTTGGCTTGTATTTTTTCCACAATGTCAAAAACTTACTTGCTCAAGGGAGTGGTCCTTATTTGTATTTACCTAAGATGGAAAGTCATTTGGAAGCACGGCTGTGGAACGATGTTTTTGTTTTTGCGCAAGCTACCCTCTCCATTCCCCAAAAAACGATCAAGGCTACTGTTCTGATAGAAACGATTCTAGCGAGCTTTGAGCTCAACGAGATTTTATACGAATTACGAGATCATTCGGCCGGATTGAATTGTGGCCGATGGGATTACATCTTTTCTTACATCAAAAAGTTTCGAAACCTACCCGGTTTTGTCATGCCTGATCGAGCAAAAATAGGCATGGGGACTCATTTTATGCGGTCCTATTCTCAGTTGGTCATTAAAGTTTGCCACAAGAGAGGGGTGCATGCAATGGGGGGAATGGCGGCTCAAATCCCCATCAAAAATGATCCAGATGCCAATCAAAAGGCAATTGATAAAGTCAGAAAGGACAAGTTAACTGAAGTGAAAAATGGGCACGACGGGACCTGGGTAGCACATCCTGCACTGGTTCAGGTGGCTATGGACGTTTTTGATGAGTACATGCCTACACCCAATCAAATTTTTAACAAAAGGGAAGATGTAGAAGTGAGTGCAAAAGATTTGGTTCAGCCACCGGTTGGTACCATTACAGAGGCAGGACTGCGAAAAAACATCAATGTAGGGATCCTTTACATCGAAAGTTGGTTGAGAGGCAACGGAGCCGCTGCGATTTACCATTTGATGGAAGATGCTGCTACGGCAGAAATTTCTAGGACACAAGTTTGGCAATGGATCCACAACAGTGCAACATTGGAGGATGGACGTACCATTACGTACGAGCTGTATCGCCAAATCTTACCGGAAGAATTGGACAAAATAAAGGCTTACGTCGGGGAAGAAAGATTCAATAATGGCCAGTTTACCAAAGCTACTGAATTGTTTGACCGCTTGGTAAAGGACAAAACGTTTATTGAGTTTTTGACCCTGCCCGCTTACGAATTCATATAAATTGGTGGACGATCGCTCACCCTTTTCAATAAAAGAGCATGCATAAAAAAAGCCCTTTCCTAGAAACTTTGGCGAGTACGGGGAAGGGGCAATATTATTAATTGTTTCATTCAAATTAATAACAGCGCAAACTTACGAAAATTAGACTAAAATTGTTGACGTCTTTGCTTGCCTGTTATTAAGCCAAATTCTATTTATTATGACAACTTATAATTCCGCAATTGACGTTATCCGTTCTCTCAAGGCGAAGCATGGAAATACTTGGGCTGCCATCCGTCCCGAAAATGCAGCACGTATCGCCCTCCAAAATCGATTCCAAACTGGGCTTGACATTGCCAAATATACAGCAGCGATTATGCGCAAAGATATGGCTGCTTATGACGCAGACCCCGCTAACTACACTCAGTCTTTGGGATGTTGGCATGGCTTTGTGGCCCAGCAAAAAATGATTGCCGTCAAAAAGCACTACGGTAGTACCGCTGGAAAGTATTTGTACCTTTCGGGGTGGATGGTGGCTGCCTTGCGCTCTGAATTGGGGCCCCTGCCCGATCAATCGATGCACGAAAAAACAGCGGTACCTAAATTGATTGAAGAAATCTATACCTTTCTACGTCAGGCAGATGCAGTGGAATTAAACGATTTGTTTCGTCGCTTGGATGAAGGAGAAGATGTTCAAGAGGAAATAGACAATTTTGAAACCCACGTAGTGCCCATCATCGCAGATATTGATGCTGGGTTTGGGAATGAAGAAGCCACTTATTTGTTGGCTAAAAAAATGATTGAGGCAGGGGCCTGCGCCTTGCAAATCGAAAATCAGGTGAGCGATGCCAAACAATGTGGTCACCAAGACGGTAAAGTAACTGTTCCTCTCGAAGATTTTATTGCCAAATTAAAT
>JBCCSR010000453.1:0-5249 GCA_039199865.1 Bacteroidota bacterium | reverse complement strand
GGAAAAGCAAAACATACTATCAGACCAATACATAAATGATTTGATATGAAAAAAATTCTGATCATTGAAGACGATCAAAATATTTTGGAGTTACTGGAAATTCATTTACGGGATCTGGGTTGTGAATTGTCAAAAGCACTCGATGGCATGGATGGCCTCAATCAAGCCTTGGAAGGTAAATTTGATTTGATCATTCTCGATCTGATGTTGCCTCGCCTGGACGGGATGGAAGTTTGCCGCCAACTTCGTGCCCGAAAAATTGCCACTCCTATTTTGATGCTGACCGCCAAATCAGAAGAAATTGATAAAGTGTTGGGCTTGGAAACTGGTGCCGACGATTATCTGACCAAGCCCTTTGGCGTCCGAGAATTTTTAGCCAGAGTAAAAGCCATCCTACGTCGAAGCCAACTGATGGAAGAAAGTAAAACGGCTTCCAATAGTAGTTTCCTACAATTTGAAGACCTCAGCATTGATATTGAAAAACGCAAAGTAATGCTGCAAGGAAAACGAGTAGATCTCTCTCCAAAGGAATTTGAAATCCTCAACTTGCTCGCCTCCAATCCAGGAAAAAGTTACAATCGATCCCGTATCCTCAATTTGGTTTGGGGCTATGATTTCGATGGTTTTGAACATACTGTCAATTCGCATATCAATCGACTCCGGTCGAAAATAGAACCCGATATGTCCAATCCCACTTACATTCTTACCAGTTGGGGGGTCGGCTATCGTTTTAATGAAGACTTATGAAAAGGAATAGCTCTGCATCGAAAACTATTGACAACCGAATTTTTTGGAGGATCTCTTTTGTACTCCTGCTGTTATTAATTCTGCTGGGCGTCGGCTATGTATCGCTCACGGCCTTTACAGCACAAATGTACCTACACGAGGTCAACCAAAAATTGCATCGGGATTTGGCGGCACACACCGTCCAAGAAGTTAAGCCCCAAATCAAGGAAGTGATCGACACTTCTAAGATCCAGGAGATCATGCATTCCATGATGGTCATTAATCCCAGCGTTGAAGTTTATCTTTTGGATACGGTGGGCAATATCATCACTTACGTGGCGCCTTACAAAAAAGTGGTACGAGAAAAAGTAGACCTCACACCAGTTCGCCAATTTATTGCCAATGCGGACGACCCCATCATCATGGGAGATGATCCCCGTAATTTTGAATGCCAAAAAGTATTCTCTGCTGCACCAATTCTCGAAAATGATCGCTTGAACGGATACGTCTACATCATCTTGGCCAGTGAAGAGCAACAGTCAGTCTGGGCCGCTCTGAGAAACAGTTACATGCTCAAGCTGGGCGCCAATGCTTCTTTTGTTGCCCTTTTGGGAGCACTGGCGATCGGACTGTTGGCCATTTGGTTGCTCACCCGAAACTTGCGAAAAATCATCGCCACGGTACGTCGCTTCAAAGATGGTGACTATCAAGCTAGAATCCCAGAACCTGAAAAGGGTAACCTCAACGTTTTATCCCTAACTTTTAATGAAATGGCTGACCAAATCAATAGCAACATCGAAAAAATCCAATCCGTCGAAAAACTTCGTCGTGAACTCATTGCCAATGTCTCTCACGATCTTCGTACGCCGCTGGCCATCATGCAAGGATACATCGAAACGATGATCATGAAAGAAAATGATCTCAACCATGATGAACGCAGACGCTACCTCAATATCGTACTCAACAGCTCAGAAAAACTATCCAAACTGATCGGACAACTCTTTGAATATTCCAAATTGGAAGCCAGGGAAATCACCCCCAAAAAAGAGCCTTTCCTCATTGCGGAATTGGCGCAAGATGTAGTGGTCAAGTACGAGGTGCTGGCCAAAGAAAAGAACATCGAGTTGGCACTGGATGCTCCGCAAAAAGTTCCCTTGGTTTTCGCCGATGTAGCCCTGGTAGAACGGGTCATTCAAAACCTGGTGGACAATGCCTTGAAATTTACCCCAAAAGGTGGAAAAGTAAGTATCCAATTGTCTCCCAAGGAAGACGAAGTGGTAGTGAGCATTTCGGATACAGGACCTGGTATTCCACAAAAAGATCAAGAATTCATCTTCGAAAGATTCCATCAGGCCAATAAAATCAAAGAAAAATCCAGTGGTGCCGGCCTGGGTTTGGCCATTGCCAAAAAAATATTGGACATCCACAATTCCACCATTAAAGTGATCAGCCGACCCAACGAAGGGGCCTCCTTTGTTTTTGACCTACCGGCTTATCAAGGCTAGACCTCCATTGGAGGCTAATGAGGAGCGGTGAAGGAAGCGTTTGGGCTGCCTTTACCGCTTCTTAGTTGATGCCAAAACCTTTCCTGCTCTAGTTTGTTCTAAGGATTCATACCCATACCAGACATGAGTCAGTCACAAGATTTAGGTAAAGAGGCCATCAAGCCCCTGTTGGTCAAAATGGCCGTTCCCGCCTCCATCGGTATACTCGTCATGTCTATCTACATGATTGTCGATACCATCTTCGTGGGAAGGTATGTGGGCTCAATGGGTATTGCCGCGGTGACGGTAGTCATGCCCATCATCTTTTTGATTTCCTCCATTGGCATGTCCATCGGAGTCGGTGGTGCTTCGGTCATTTCCAGAGCCTTGGGCTCCGGTGATCGAGCCAAGGCGCTCCGTACTTTTGGCAATCAAATTACACTTACCATTATCATTGCAACGGTAGTCGTTTTTATCGGCTCTTTTTTTCAGGTGGCCATTTTGGACTTGTTTGGTGGAAAAGGAGCGATTCTGGCTCCGGCCAAAGACTATTTTCAAATTTTGTTGATTGGCATTCCCTTTTTGGCCTTTGCCATGATGTCAAACAATGTCATCCGAGCAGAAGGACGCCCCAAAATTGCCATGACCAATATGCTGGTTCCCGCTGTTTGCAATTTGATCCTCGACCCCATTTTCATCGTTGGCTTTGAGATGGGAATTAAAGGAGCAGCCTGGGCAACAACCCTCTCTTATATGGCCTCGGCACTCTATTCTTTTTGGTTCTTTTTTGTTGGCGGTTCCGAATTAAAAATCAGGTGGTCGGATCTTTGGTTGAAGCTGATCTTAGTCAAAGAAATATTCGCCATTGGGATTGTGACTTTTGCCCGTCAGGGCACCATTAGCCTGTTGACCATTGTGCTCAATAATGCCCTCTTTAGTTATGGAGGAGAGCTGAGTGTATCGACTTATGGCATCATCAATCGCTTGATGATGTTTGCCAATTTTCCCGTTCTGGGCATTACGCAAGGGTTTATTCCCATTGCGGGTTTTAATTATGGTGCGGAGCAATGGGATCGCGTTCGGGAAGTCATTCGCGTAGCCATTCGTTACGGAACGGGCTTGGCACTAATCATTTTTAGTTGCCTCATGATTTTTACCGAACCTTTGGTCGCCATTTTTACCAACGATACCGAGTTGATCGAACAGTGCATCCCAGCTTTGAGGATGGTATTTTTGGCCATGCCACTGATTACGGTCCAATTGATCGGTTCTGCTTACTTCCAAGCCATCGGCAAAGCCATCCCCGCCCTTTTACTAACTCTCACCAAACAGGGCTTTTTCCTCATCCCGCTCGTCCTCATCTTACCCTCTTTTTTCCAATTGGATGGAATTTGGTTCTCCTTTGCCATTGCTGACGTCATGGCCGCCGCCGTAACGTATTGGTATTTGAAAAAAGAGATGGCGGTAACTTTGGATCAATGGGTTTGAATCCGCTACGCTAAAGAACAGATCTTCGGACCAGCAGTCCAAAGATCTGTCAAAACTCACTAAATAACTAAATCTGGAAAAGGGGACTTATTCAACCTATTTTTTACGTTTCCACTCCATTGATTAAAACTGGATTCTGTACAAAAAGTCCGGGAAGAAAGTCGTTTGGAAAACTTCATTGACTTCATTCGTCTGGCGATTGTAGCGACGTACAAAGATGTTTTCCCGATTGGTTAAATTCTGGAAATCGAGATAGAACTGATGAGACAATTTCTTGGTATTGCTATTGAACTTCACCCCTAGTTTGAGGTCCAAGCGCAGGTAAGGCGTGTAGCGTTCGCTAAAAGCCAATTCTTCTTTGAGTTGCTCGACACCCGCCAATCGAGAACTTTCCAAATCGACGGGGGTATAATAGCGACCACCAGCATAGGTAAACTTCGTATCAATGGTAAAAGCATTTTTACGACTCTTGCCAAAATTCCATTCCTTGCCCGCCAACAGGTTGATTACGTATCCATTATTAAAAGCGGTATTTCGTTCAATACCATCGCTCCCTTCGTATTTTGAATCAAAAACAGAAGCCGTCAACAATCCGTAATAACCACGGCTAAAGAATTTTTCGAGGGTAAACTCTAGCCCATAGTTGCGTCCTGTCCCCTCATTCACTAGGCTATTAACATCCGTTGGAAAACCAAAATCAGCTCCTACATTCAGGATAGAAAAACTTGAGGGAGTAGATTCTACGGGTACATTGCTAATGACCTGATAATACACCTCTACCTTTGCTCGCCACTCTGGTGAAAACTTGGAGTCATAGCCCAAAACGAAATGATTGCTCCGAGTAAAGTCCAAGTCGCGATTGGTTTCCGCAAAAACGCCATCTCCTACATCTTCCCGCAACAACAAGATGGGAAGTGGCACCGTCTGATGATGCAGGCCATAGCCCAAGTTGAATCGATGTTTTGGACTTGGCGACCAGTTGATGGCCACCCTGGGTTCCAAAGCATAAGCATCATTTAGAGTCAACCACTGTCCGTGTAATCCCGTGTTGAGCGTCCACTGACTACTGAGGCGATACTGCGTTTGAACGAAGGCCTGTACGAGATTCATTCCTTCATCAAAATCATACAAAGTTCCCAAATCTGGAATACCATCTCCATCGCGATCGGGGCGATCTTCTCGATCTTGGGCAAACAAATTAGATTGTTGATTTTCTAGTAAAATGCCCGCGCGGGCCGTCAACTTAGCGTTAAACTTGCGGTTGACAAAAGAGGAAAGTGTGTAGCGATAGTCTGCATTATCGAAGTCATTATACTTATCAATAATAAACTCCTCAGGAGTATCCTGGTTGAAATAGCGATCGGTAAAAAAGCGGTTGGCAGCAGTAGAGGCTGAAATCACTGTGCGGACATAAGTGTTGGGATCGAGGATGAGGTTGTGTTTCAATCCGACTACCCCAAACCTGGATCTGGCAAAAGCATCTTCGTCCGTGGCAGCAAACAAATCCGTTTCGTCAGTTTCATCGGCCGTGTCGAAGCCCATGGCGAAGGC
>JBCCSR010000452.1:0-5250 GCA_039199865.1 Bacteroidota bacterium | reverse complement strand
CCCACTCCTAAAAGCCTCCGGAGTGGGTTTTGCCAACTGATAGGCTGAAAAGCTTCAAAAGAATCATCTAATTATTCCTCTCTCTTGTGGCCCTTGTGCAATACAAGGGCCTTTTTCATTTCTTCCCTTTACTAAATTTTGAGGCGGTACTGCTCCTTGAGACATTCGGGGAACTATTACTGACTTGCTGAGAGCGACTTGCTCAAATGATGGTCAATGATCATTGACCCAAAGTAGGACTACTGCCCGTTTTCAATCCTAACGGGCAACCAAGTCCTAAGGGACTCGGAAAGCCAAGGAGCGCAACTGTCGAACAATTGGGCTGTCTTTAAAAATAAAAAATATGAAACGCTGTTCGGCAATTTTACTTTTACCTGTTTTATTGGTTTTAGCTTGTCACTCTGAAACAACCTGGGATCATTCCATGAATGGGATTTGGAAGTCAATTGGTTCAGGAATGTTGTTGGAAATAAAAGATAGTACTAGCTATTCCTTCTATGACATTACCTCTATTTCATGTTTGCCCAATCACCAGGGGAGCTTGAAAGATTTAGAAGCATCCCTTCACAAGGATACCCTTACCCTCAAAGAAGGCGTCCTCAGATACAAATTTACAAGAAGCCAAGAGCTACCTGAGCGATGCAACTCCCATGATAAAGCGTTAAATAGAAAAGATCCGCTGTATAATTTTGATGTTTTTTCGGAGACTGTTAAAGAACATTATGCGTATCTGGAATTGAATAAGATCAATTGGGACATGCTCTACAAGGAACAAAGAGAAAAGCTCAGTAAAGCGTCTACTGATGCCGAACTTTATCTATTGATCGAAGCAACCTTGGACTTGCTGAACGACAATCATGCTTTCCTGGAAGCACCTGATAAAGTTTACGAGGAGGTAGAAAAGTTAGAAACAAAACCCGAAGAAAGCTCGCAAGGTGAACCAGCAGAATTAGGGGATTTAGCCGTGGCAAAAACGGTGGCAAGTCATCATCTCCAGGAAGAAATGACTGAGGATTCCTGGTTGATTCAATGGGGAAAACTGACAGATGAAATTGGCTACATTCAAGTCAAGACCATGTGGCTGTATGCCGACATAACTATTCCCAAAGCATTAATTGAGGATATGGGTTTTGTCGATGCCTTTATCGAAACACGACATAAAATGTATGAAGGCAAATACATTAAGAAGGAAGTTCAGGGCGTTCGGAAAACAATGGACCGCGTAATGAATGACTTGGCAAGCATGAAATCAATCGTCATTGATATCAGATTCAATGGAGGAGGTCAAGACGCGGTAAGTTTTGAAATATTAAGGCGATTTAGCGCTCAGAAGCAACAAGTTGCCCGACAAAAGTTTAGAGTTGGGGAAGCATTTACAAGAGAAGTACCGATTGATATCGATGGTACAAAAAATGCATTTACAAAGCCAGTTTACGTTCTAACCTCACCACAAACGGGAAGTGCAGCGGAGGCATTCTCATTGGGTTCTTTGGCTTTGTCGAATATCAAAAGGATTGGTGCCTCAACCCAGGGAGCTTTATCCACAACACTTGACAAGACGCTACCCAACGGTTGGGTTTTTTCCATTTCCAACGAAATTTATATGGACAATGAAGGAACGTGCTACGAAAATGTAGGGGTGCCAGTTGATTATAAATTGGATTACGCCACAGATCGACAAACTTTTTTTAGAACTATTGTAAACGATTTAGGAGCGGATAAGCAAAGCATTTTGCAGGCAATAAAAGTCTTGGAAGTACAATAAAACGCTTACTATTCTATCGGTAAGGAAGCGGACCTATCCAGGCCTATATTTATCTACCTTATGATTGATCGAATGATTTAGCTGACTCTGCTCTAGTGGACCTGACCGATCTGTGCGACTTCGTATACTCCCACGGAACCATGAAAATTTAGGGGAGCACCCCTTATGGGAGGAGACAATACCAAAGTAGCTTTGCTAGAAGAGCTAGCTCCTATCAGAGATTGGCGAGTTGACCTCCATTCCTTTTTTTCAAAACGACTTCATTGACGCTGTCGGCGAAAAAAGAAAAAGACAAGCAACAAAGCCAGGATTGCTATTCCGGCCCACAAGCCTAGTGTCAGGCCATTGCTACCGGCGTCAATCGGCTGAGTTCTACCAAACTGAACGAAGGCTGCCCAGTAATAAGGATGGCGTTCCTCTTTGCCTGCCGACCCTTAAAAGCGAAGTTTAGCTTGTTTTAAAGCCTCATTTTTTTCTAGTCCTTCTTCCAGGGATTGGTAAAAATACTGCATGATACTGGAGGTCGAACAATCATTGATGGGCCATAAGCTCATGATGGTACTAGGGCAGCCCGCTTGTACAAAACTTCTGGCTAAGCTCATGACGCCTTCTCCTCGAATGAGTTTACCTGCTCCGGTATTACAGGCGCTCAGAACGGCCAACTCCGCATTGAGTTGAAGGGCCGACAATTCGTAATTGGACAAATAATCATCGGTGAAAAAGATGCGATTGAGCATGGGGTTGTTGTCATCGACACAAGCATGTGTGGCCAAATGTAGAATCTGATACTCGTTGGCATGGGCCATAAAAAATGCTTTAGAAGCAGTAATCCCACTATGGGTTTCCCCACCAAAAAGAGCTTGGATATTTTGGATCTCCTCTTCACTACATTGTAAACTATACAATTCATTGCCTTGGCAAGACCGCTCCGTCATCGCAATAGCATCATTAAAACTGGGGGCTAGACCGACGAACGTTTTATTCGTAGGACGAAGCGATTGTTGGTGGTTTTTCATGAAAATACTTGCGGAGTAATCGTAGCTGATGGCATATTTTCGGAATAAGTAGGGAAGTACATCTGGGGCATATTCTACGTCTGTTGACGATACTCCTTCATACAGTAGCAATTCAAAAGGCAACAAGGCTAAAATCGGATCGGGAATGATGATGAGTTGTTGGATCTCCCTTGCGGTAGAAAGGGCAGGAGCCAATAGTTGTTGATAAAATTGCTGACCCAATTGGGTAAACAATTGAAAATCTTCTACTGCGGACTGATGGCGAGGAGGGTTCATCACCAATTGACGAAACGATTGAATCCCCTCTTGCTGAATGCGATCGAGTTGAACGGTTTGAACCAGCAATTGATCCTTCGTCAACTGAAAGAGGAAGTTTTGCTTTTCCCCCATAAAGTATTCCAACAACACCCCCCCTTCAGGCAAGGCCTGCTGAATGGCTTTAGGGTCGACCAGCTGATGATTGTACTTGGCTGCATAGTACTTGGGGAATTGATCCTCCAGCGTAGCAATCAAATCTTGATAGCTTTTTTGCAAATCAAAATGATGGGCTTCCCATTGCAAAATTTTATCTTTTTTGGCTCGCTCTCCCTTTTGTTTTTCTTCTTGAATTTTACGGTTGTAAAAAGCGAGATCGATGGTTAAGTCGTTTTCTTTGGCGAGTAGACTGTCGGGAATTCCGCTATTGTGTTTGGCGGCTCGATCATTTAGCGTTTCCAGCAGAAGCAAGGCCTTATTGCTCTCGGCACTGTCGAAGGCATCATACAAAAAGGCCTGATCTTCCTTTTGTTGATAGAGCGCTAAAGCATTTTCAATGGCATGTTCGTAAATGGGCAATACTTTTCCCGCCAGGATATGTTTGGAACCGTTGGCCAAATAGTCATTACGCAAATTCCGAATGAGGGTTTTGGCCATTTGGTAACATTGATGGGCCATTTGGCGATAGTTGGCAGTTGGATTTTCTGGTGCTAGCTCAATTAGACATTGGGCTTTGCCATCTAAGATGTCGACGGCTTCTGCTTGAGAGAGTAAATGCTGAATTTCTGGATTTTGAGCTACCTCGTCGGATTCAAATTTGAAGGCTAGTTTTTGTAGGGCGGTTTGGTAGTTTTGTAGAGCTTTTTGGTATTGGCCTTGTTCTTGGTAGAATTTGGCGATTTGTTGGTAGAGTCGAGCAAGGATATGGTGTTTTTTGCGTTGTGGATACTTTTCTTGATAAGATTCAATTGAAGTGTTTAAGTGTTTTATAGCCTTTTCGTCATTGAGCGTGAGATAATGTCGACCTAAAAGTTCAAAGCTGTATTCTTTTCTGTGACTATCAGCTGTTGGTTGAAGGTCAAGTGCTTTTTCGATGTAAAAAAGAGACTTTGTTGATAGCTTAGTAGCTATAGCTGCCTTTGCCAAACCATGGTAGCAGTTGATGGCTACTTTTTGATTATAGTCACCGTTTATATCTAAGGACTTTAATATATCTAAACTTTTGTTGAAGTAAAATGTAGTGGAATCCTGCAAGCCCATTTGATAATAGCAATGACCAATGTCAAATAAATTATCACTTGCAAGAGCGGTATTGCCTTTTCCATCTTTCACTTTGGTGGCGAATGCCTTTTTATAAAATCGGAGGCCTTCAAAGTAGTCTTTTTTCTTTTCATAAACTGTTCCAAGGTTCTTGTAGATATTTGATATTTGTACAAGGTTTATAGACGGATCATTTGACGTTTCCTGAATCTTAACGGAGTTTTTATATAGTTCGATTGCTTGATCATTATCCCCTTTACTCATATAAAAACTTCCCAGATTATTCAATGCGGACGCATAGGCATTGCTTCTATCATTTAAATGCTGTTTTGCCTGTGCTAATGCCTTTTGAGCTTGTTTTACGTATAGTTGAAAATCTCCTTTATAGTAATACAAAGTGCTCAGTCCATTAGAACAGTTGACAAATTGAGGCCATGCTTGTGCTTTTTCAAATTGAGTTTGGGCAGCCTTAGTGTAATATATGCAGCTGTCGAAATTGCTTGGAAAGAATTCTTCAGACTTTTCCCAATAGTAATTACCGAGTTTTAGCAAAGCATCTTTGGAAGAAGGTTCTTGGCCATCAAGAGAAGAGAAATGCATTAGGAATACTAATGCGAGAAAAAAATATTTCATAGTAATCATTTTCAATCTCCACAAAAATAGTCTAACCAATCTAAAAATGTAATCAAATTTAGATTGGTTAGGACATTTTATTGAAGCGTAAGTAAATCAGACGAATAGTTGTCCTGATTTATAATGCTAATGCTTACTATTGCTTGACCATCTTCTGGGTCAAATGTTGATTGGCAGTCTTTATATGGACAAAATAAATTCCTTTTGGTAAGTCAGCAGTGTTGATTCTATCAATCTGAGTGCCGATTAACTGTCTTGAGTTACTTTCATAAATCCTTTGACCACTTAAGTTGAAGAGTAGTGATATAAATATTCAACTCT
>JBCCSR010000451.1:0-5256 GCA_039199865.1 Bacteroidota bacterium | reverse complement strand
TATTCCCAGCCCGTAATTTTTGGAAAAAAATACGATTGAGTAGGTAGAAAACCCAGATGATCCTTAAGTACCTCATGCTCACTCCTAATCAAACCTTCATAGTCTTCCAAGGTCGCCATACAACGAAATAAGGTGGTTTTCCCCGCTCCATTTTCTCCCACAATTCCGTATACTTTTCCCCCTTCCAGGGTCCAACTGATGTCCTTTAGCACCTGTTTTGCTCCAAAAGATTTTGATAATTTTTCAATTTGAATCATACTAATTTTCACCTCTTTCGATAGTGGATATTCCATTTTGACTCCCTCACGCTAAGACTTTTGCGCAAGTACTTCTTTCAAATGGTTTAAAGATTGAGAATAAAAAAAGGGAAGTACTGCCAATAAAATCGGAGGCAGTAAAATTCCCCAGCCCAAAAGCAATTCTTGCGGAAAGTTCATTTTCCCCGGAAAGGCAGAATACTTGGCCAAAATCATTCCCAGCAGATAGACATAACCCAGAAGCATAAAGCCAATCAAAACGCGGTAGTACTCCGGCCAACACAGGAAAAGACTTAGGATAATAGGCCCTCCCAGCAACAACGATTGTCCAATTGCGGTCTTTATTTTGCGCCATAAAAAAGCCTTGGGCCCCAAGGCGTAAATCCAAACATAAAACTGGGCCTCCACCCGACCGTAAAAAGACATACAAAGCAAATAAATGACCATCATGGCAAAAATGCCCAGGTTAAAATTTCCCACACTGATGGCAATCACCGTGAGTGCATAGGCCGCGAAACACAACATAAAGGTATTGCGAAAACCCGCCACAAATTCGAACGGACGTCGGTAAAAAGGAGTCGGAATCGACCAAAAAATCTGTTTGCCAAAAGCGATCAAAGCCACTGCCACCGCCCCTAGCAGTAACACTTGTGCCAACAAAAAAGCCCCTTGATACAGCAAAAAAAGATAGAAAGGCCAACTTAACAACAAATTTTCAAACACCCTAATCTGTCGATATACCCGATGGCTGTTGATCAATTTTAAAAAATCATTTCGCCCCGTCTCGCTCAAACGCAACAAGTAAGTCAAAGCCACAAAAACGTAGAGATAAGCAGCCCGATCAACATAGTGAAACAATAAAAAGGAAAAACTAAAAAACAACAAACCTGCCAAAATATACGCTACCCAGGGTGCCAAGCCAAACGCCCAAAGTTGGCGATTGATCATCCGGTATTGTAATTTAAAATAATAGGCCATGGACTGTTTGCTTTCTTTCTCATTCAAAGCTACAAAAATTCATCTTAATACCGTTCATCCTTTACCCAAGGTAATTTCTCCATTTCGTATACCTCAATACTGGGAAAGTCAAAATCAAGGACCACCTTTCCCCGAATGCGATAAATGCCCTTTCCCCGAAAGGGCGACTTTTGGATGGAAGGAGGAAAATGGGTGGTATCAAAAAAACGTCCTTCCCGATCATACCAAGTGCCAAAATGCATGCGTTTTTGATTGACGGTAGCGACGTCTTTGCGAGCAACGAAATAACCGAGAATCGAAATCACCCGATTCGGATGAGACTTCAATTGCTGGGCGCGCATGGACTCCGTTTCTTCTTTTTCCAACAAATCAAAAGGAGAACACAAGGGAAAACCCAGCCATTCCAATTCGTCAAAAGCCTGATCATAAACACCCGTTTCCAAAAGGGGCAGCTGATATTCCTCCGCATCATTGCCAAAGAGAAAGCCCGTACCGTTGAGGCGATGTTGGGGATGAAAAACGCTATTTTTTTCCCACAACAAGGCACACTTGCTTTTACCAGTAAAGCGAAAAGCACCAATGCGAATCAAAATATCCAATTGCTCTCCCGAAAGGGCGACTCGTTTGACAAAGTCTTCCAAATCCTGAAAGACGCCACCTCGGATCCTAGCACTCACAATGCGATGGCTGGTCTTGCGCTCCAACTGATGCAAATGAATGAAACCAACATAGATGTCTTTTCCGTACAACATCGTCAGGTTAATGCTTCGATTGACACATGGAGGATGGAGCTGGGCACCATTCATCTTGGCTTCATGGAAATAATATTCCGTACGGTAAAAGCCACCAAAGTTATTGATGACGGCAACCATAAATTCCAAGGGATAATAGGCTTTGAGGAAAAGGCTTTGGAAAGATTCGGTGGCAAAACTGGCCGAATGTGCTTTGCAAAAGGAGTAACCGGAAAAACTCTCAATCTGTCGCCATACTTCTTGGGTCAACGGTTCGGGATAGCCATAAGTAGTACAGTTTTTAAAATACTTTTCTTTGAGGCGATGAAATGCAGCACTCGACTTTCGTTTGCCCGTCATGACCCGTCGCAAAACATCCGATTCATCCAAATCAAGTCCAGAAAAATGGTGGACGATCTTCATAACATCCTCCTGGTAAACCATTACTCCAAAAGTTTCCTGAAGATGCTCTTCAAAAACAGGATGCAAATATTGGATGGCGGTCGGATCGTGAAAACGGCGAATGTATTCTCGCATCATCCCACTCTTGGCCACTCCCGGCCGAATGATGGAGCTCGCCGCCACCAAGTGAATGTAGGTGTCGCATTGCAGCTTGGACAACAATGCACGCATGGCGGGTGATTCGATGTAAAAACAGCCCATGCACTGTCCACTACGCAGCAACTGACGTACTCCCTCATCTTGCTTAATTTGTTCGACATCGTAAATGTCAACTCTTTGTTTTCGATTTTGCTGAATGAGTTTGACCGCATCCTTGATGTGTCCCAAACCCCGCTGGCTCAAAACATCGAACTTGTGAAAGCCCAAATGCTCTGCTCCGTACATATCAAAATGTACAATCGGCATGCCTTTGGGCATCAGTTGTAAAGCAGTATGCTCATTGAGGGGTCTTTCCGAAATCAAAATCCCTCCCGCGTGAATGGACAAATGATTGGGAAAACCAACCAAACGTTTACCGTATCGAACAACGTGTTTGCCCAAGCCATGATGTCGCTCCACGGCCTCCGGTTCACGCAGCAATAAATCAATTTCGTGCTTGGGTAAGCCAAATGTCTTTCCCACTTCCCGGACAATCGACTTGCCTTTGAAAGTACTGTAGGTGGCCAGCAAGGCAGTGTAGTCTTTCCCGTATCTTTTGAAAATATAATCGATCACATCATCCCGTTCGTCCCAGGAAAAATCAATGTCAAAATCGGGAGGGGAAGCCCGAAACTGATTGATGAAGCGTTCGAAATAGAGGGCCAACTCCATGGGCTCGACATCGGTAATGGCCAGACAATAAGCGACGATAGAATTGGCCCCACTCCCCCGCCCTACGTGATGATAACCCATCGTTTTGGCATAACGAACAATGTCCCAGGTAATGAGAAAATAACAACAAAAGCCCAACTTCCGAATCACTGCTAATTCCCGCTTTACCCCGGCCAGCGCTTCTGGATCGTCGTCCCCATAACGCAATTTGCAACCATTGATGGCCAACTTGCTCAACAGGGCAAAATCACTTTCGATACTACCAGAAAAATATTGCCGATTGTGCCCCTGACTTTTTTCCATTTGGATACTACAACTGGCCAGTAGCGCTCTAGTGTTGGTCAGCAATTGAGGATAGGCTGCGTAGTTTTTGTAAAGGATTTCTAAGGGGTAAATCCGCTCATTGGGAGACGCACAATCCGTCGCTTTCAATTTGGTCACCAAAATATTGAGATCGATAGCACGAAGAATTTTATGGGTTCGAAAGCCTTCGTGGTCCAAAAAAGTAATGGGGCTCCAAACTAAGAGTCGATCCATTCTTTTTAGTAAAGGAGAACGATAGAGTGCATTGACTGCTTCGGGTCGAATGCCGATAAATTCCCGTTCACTTAGATGGTCCAACGGTTTGATTAAACGCGGGTAGACGATGTAGGCTTCCGCAAAAGCTGGCGCTATGGCGGGTAATGGTTTTTGGGCCAGAGAATGTTCGGTGAGAAAACGATTCAATTCGCAAAAGCCACGCTGGTTTTGAGCAATCCCCAAGTACAAAAGTTGCTGCGCCTTACGAAATTCGATCCCCAAAATAGGTTTGATCCCCGCTCGTTGACAAGCCCGAATAAAATCAAAACTACAAGAAGTGTTGTTGATGTCCGTCAAAACCAAGGTCTCAATGCCCTGGGCCAAAGCGGCCTCCACCAGTTCGGTTGGTTTGAGGGTGCCATAGCGAAGGCTAAAATAAGTATGTGCGTTGATGTACATGTTACGATCCCGATTTGCTTGTTTCTAGGCCCTGTAAAGCCGATGCCCAGCCTACTGCTTTTTTTCCAAAACGACGACGAATCCGATCCATCGCTTGCTGTAGGTGAATGTCTTCAATCTGATCGTCCAATAGATTGAGCTGATGGTGACCATTGACCAAACCACTAAAACGGAGCCCCACCAAGCGAATGAGTTGTCGCCTTTCGTAAAGGCGATCAAACAAATCCAAGACTTGCTCTAACAGTGTTTTTTCGTTAGCGGTATACGCAATCCGTTTTTGGCGGGTGTAGGTGTTAAAATCGGTATACCGAATCTTTACCGTGACACAAGAGGTGAGCTTGGTGGATTGTCGCAATTCAAAAACCAATTGGCTGGTGAGCTGAGTCAAAATGGATTTGATTTTGACGATGTCAATGCTGTCTATCGCAAAAGTTCGTTCGCTCGACATCGACTTTTGGTCTTGGTAGGGGACAACAGGACTCCGATCAATTCCGTTGGCTTTTTTCCACAAACCAATGCCATTTTTGCCAAACTCTCTTTGTAACAAGCGCACCGGAATTTGACTCAGCGTACGAATGGTTCTCACCCCCATAAAGCTAAGTTTTTTGTAAGTTACCCTTCCCACTGAGGGCAATTTTCGAATGGATAAGGGAGATAAAAAGACTTTTTCCTGGCCTCGTTCCACGCAGTGAATGCCATTGGGTTTGGCCTCTCCGGTGCCTACTTTTGAGACCAATTTGTTGGCTGACAAGCCAAAAGAAATGGGCAAGCCACTCTCCGCAATAATTTTTTGTCGCAATAATTTAGCCCAGGCAAAACAACCAAAATATTGATCCATTCCACTGAGGTCAACATAAAATTCGTCAATCGATGCCTTTTCAAAAAGGGGAGATTCCGTGTCGATAATTTCGGTCACCAAACGAGAATAATGAGCATATTCCTCCATGTCGCCCCGTAGAAAAATGGCATCCGGACAAAGTTGCTTGGCCATACGGGAAGGCATCGCCGCATGAATGCCAAAACGACGCGCCTCATAACTC
>JBCCSR010000450.1:0-5259 GCA_039199865.1 Bacteroidota bacterium | reverse complement strand
CCACCAGAATATGGTCCATAATGATTGTCTTACTGGTCTCGTACAGCCTTTATGAAATTATCATTTTGTGGGAAGTGAATCCAAAAGATTTCTTCTGCCTCTCTAAAGTATTCAACTCTTTAGCCATCGTCATCATGAGCATCGTTTTCTACATCGCTCAGATTGCTAGGGATCATCAAGCAAAGCCGACCTTTTTTCTTTTGAACACGATCATCTTTGCCTTCCACTCCCTCAACCTCATTTTGTATTTACCAATTAACTTCTTGATCAATGAAAACTCGAATATCAAATTTTATTTTTGGTCGATAAGTCTAGTGCTCACCCTCCTATTTTATCTTTCAATCATTCACATCCTATGGATTCATGGCAAGAACCGCATACCCTAGCGCTCTATCTTTTAATTGCACTATTGCTGGTATTTACTCTAATTGTGGCGATTATCGTTTCCGTGAAACTAAGTTTGAGGAAAGCCATGCAAGCACAGGCACAAACCGCAAAGTTAAAGCTACAGCATCAGCAAAAGCTATTGGAAAATAGCATTCTCGCTCAAGAGCGGGAGCGGAGAAGGATTGCCGCGGATATTCACGACGAGCTGATTGGAAAACTTACGGCTGTCAAGCTGATTAATCATGTCAATGAGGACGATACAAAAATCAATGCATTGCTCCTGGAAAGCATCCAAATTGCCCGACGGATTTCTCATGATCTGATGCCTCCGCTGATCGAATCGACCCCCATGGAGGAATTGCTCAAGGAATTACTCTTTCCCTGGCAAAGCCAGATCGACATTCATACCACTTTTAACGTGATAGAGGAAGTGGCGGTAGATGCAAAAATCAAGATCCACTTTGTCCGCATCGTTCAGGAAATTTTAATGAACATCATCAAACACTCAAGGGCTAGCCAAGTTGATTTCAATCTGCGAATTAGTCCACTCTGCATTGCCATGAGCATTGGTGACAACGGAATTGGGTTTGACCTAGCAACAATCAAAAGCGGACTGGGTTTATCCAATATTGAAACGAGAATTCAATACTTGAAAGGACAGTATAAACTAAAGTCCGCATCCAAGCAGGGTACACGCTACGTTTTTCTCATCCCTACCCTTTCGGAAAAACAGGAGGCACTGAAAGAAGTAGCAATCAAAGTCTAGGTATTAACACCTGAATTTAAAATACCCGTATTTGTACTAACGTAATTCTCCGCGACTAGGTCTATTTTTGATTTATCTATTCAACCCTAAAACATGACTATGAATTTTGCAGCAATCAAAGCCAATATTCGTGCTTGGAATGACATCCGTACGGATAGCAGAAAACTACTCCCCCATTTTGATGGAGAAGCCTATTTTAAATTTGACTACACCATGCCAAAAGGGAAAAATGTGTTTTTACACTTTTATCCTGCTATTAAGCAAAATGGAAGTTTGGTCTTCTACCTCATTGATTCCAATAACGACTCTAAAGAAAAATATCAGGAAGCCCCCAGCCGATATGCAGATTATTTTACGGAGGCGGTAGTGCAAAAAATTCCTCATGTCAATCCCGATGATATTGTTGTTGACAGTAGGATTTCACGCGAAGCAGCTTTGAACAGAATAGCAAAATGGGACCATTGCTACGAAGCGTGGATCACGAACAAAGCAAAAAACGGAGGACTTTTCCAAGCATTTTATATGCCTGCATCTAATTCTAATACCACCATAGAACTAAACTATACGGGTTACTTCGGACTAGTCCCCAACCCTATTGATGCGGATACTTGCATCGGTCTCAAAGAAGATTTAATCTTACATGCTGAAACGGAAGTCTTTTACAACACCGTGAGACCCGTTCCTCCCTTTGGAGACGGAGGAAGGAATGAAGAGGCCTTTTGGGTATTGAAAGCATCCACCTCAGCGATAACAATATAAAATGAAACCCATCAAATTGGCTATTGTAGATGACGACCAGTTAATTGCTAAATTGCTCCATGACTATCTGAACGAGCAAGCAGGGACGACCGTACAATTCATCGCATTGAGTGGTGCCAATTGTTTGTCCAAATTGGAGCAGACCAAACCGCTACCAGACATCATCATCTTGGATCTCAACATGAAGGAGATGACGGGAGTAGATTTAACGAAAATCATCAAAAGGGATTATCCCTCCATCAAAGTCATTGTCATCTCTTCCCACTACAAAAGGAACTTCACTGGTTTTATGGTGAAAACGGGAGTAGCGGCTTTTTTACCTAAAGGCATCTCTCCCATTCATTTGTTGGCCATCATTCAAGAAGTCTATACCAAAGACATTTACTTTTTGGAGGATCAATTGGAAGTCATTAGAAAACAACTCTCCGCAAAGACCCCCAAGCCGGTACTGAATGTCCAAAAGATGTTATCGGAACGGGAGATTGAGGTATTAAAACTCATTTGCCAACAAAAGACCGCTCAAGAAATCGGGAAGGAACTCCACGTTACCAAAAGAACAGTAGAGGGACATAAAAATAATTTGTTTGCCAAAACTGGGACGAAAAACATGGCTGGCTTGGTCATTTTTGCCATTCAAAACGAAATCATTAAGCTCAAAGATTTACCCAATCTGTAAGGATAGATCCTTCTTCCACTTCTGCGAAGCGTTCTCTTTTCAAGTACTGAAAAAGAACGCTTTTCCTTTTTCTATTCTACTCTTCTAGACTTGTGTAATCCTCAAAACTCAGGCTGCTACCAAAAGCGCTGTTGAACAAGTAAAAATACCCAAATCTCTAAAACCCAGAATTACTACCTGTTGCCCGGCACACTTTTGTCTCATCTTTGTCCTGTAATTATTCGAATACTTACCGGCCGAATCCGAAAAGCCTTAATAGAGTAGGAATCACCTCAAAAAACAATTACAATGATCGCCACAGCTTTTAACATCGATTTTGATTTCACTTCCGCAACGCAAAAGAAGATCTTGCAACATTTACAAAACAATGGATACAAACTCATGGGATATAAGGGAGCCAAAGGAGCCGGACAAGTCACCGCAGGACTCCCCACTTGGTTTGCCATTCCGTATATGGACATGTTTGCCAAAGTGGATATCAATTATGAGCCTTTGTACAAGGTTTACGTTTCGCAACAATCGGAAATTGGGCCCAACACCACTTTGAATGTGAGCGCAATGTCGAAGGAATTTCCACTCGGCACTTCCTTGGCATTCAATCCTGATGGTAGTTTTTCTATCGATACGACCAATCCGGCCCCTGCTGGAACCATTTCTTTGCTCAACAATCGTCCATCCAGTACGCCAAAGGTAACCGTAGGATTGGCCGCCAAAGTCAATGGAAACTTTAGTCCCTTCTGTGCTTTTACCTTAACTCCTCAAGGAAGCGTCAACATGGAGCCCCTTGAAAAGGTATGTTTATTTGCCGCGCAAACCAGCCTACAATCTGGTTCCGTTGTAGGCCAAGCCGCTGCTCCTGGCTGTACCTTTGAATTCAGTGAAAGCGCCATCGACTACAGTTTGGAAATGATTCCGAACACCTATGGCATTCAGGCTGCTCCTGGAGGAATTCCCGTTGCTGAGATCTCCTCCGGTGCTTCGTTAACCCAACTTCTAAATTCGTAATTTTTGACCAAGGGAGGGCCAATGTTGGATTGGCCTTTCCCACTTTTTTTTGAAATGAACTTACATATCATTATTGACCAAAAGGGCCGACAGTTTTTCAGCCAATACAATCAAAAAATCATTTTGATCCGCGCAATCAACCCTGGATTGAAATATCAGATTATCTGTGCCGCCTTTGCTCCTTTTGGAGAAGAAACGGGGCTCTCTTTCACCGACAGTTGGATGATTGAGGCCTCTGATGATCCGCTCAAGGCCGATTCGAAGATAGTATTTAAAGATCAAATCAAAGCCAATTTAGGGCAGTCCTATCAATATAGAAACGATGGTTTTGTCACCAACAATCATCCCGTGCCTCCCTCATCAATTCACATTGCCAATGATCGTTCGGGCTTCCAAGCCTTGGTTTTTGGACTTGGACAAAAAATGGATATTGACGATGGTCAAGGCATGAAATACCGCAGCGTATCGGTTCGAGACCTTCCTTTCAACCAACATTTTAATTTTGTCCCCAACAACAGACTCTGGATACTGCCGGGAAGTCATCTTTCAGCCAATATGCTCCTAACCACGCATTCTCTGAAAGCGGCTAATCAGCAATCGTTCTTCAACAAAAAATCAGCATCTTACATCATTGGCAAATATTTGGAAATTGACATTGGAGAGACAAGTGTGATCCATTTCGACAATACCTTGCATCTGTTCAAAAAAGGGCCGCTAACTGGCTGAGCTGGCCTACCACAGCTCCACATCAACTGTCGAGGACTTCTTGAAGAATGAGGTGAGCGTTTAAAGCCGTCATATTTTCAATGTGCAACCGATAGAAGATCAAGAGTTCTGCCAGTAATTGCTGTCGCTGTTGTCTTTGTAGAATAATTTCGTGGCATTGCTCCCGATTGCAATGTAGAAATTGACTCAAGAACTGGCTCATCTCTTCCTTTAAAAAGTGGAGATGATTGGGTGCTTCCAAGCAGAACATGCCCTCTTGCATATCAAAAAAAGGCGTCTCTTGACTATATTGACCGTTGGGCATAAAGCCTAAGAAAGCCGTCAGCTGCAAAATGAAAGACAGATGCAAATTGGCAATCGCCTGATGAGTATCGTCCAAGTAGGCAAAAGAGTCAAAGAGAAATTTGAATAAGGCCGTATTTTCTTCATGCTCCCGAATGACTTTCCGTGCCAATTCGATCATAAACATCCCGATTGCCCCTTTGACCACATTAAAAGGAATAGACTGATAGACTTTTGCCGCTTTTAATTCTTTGATTCGACTCATTTCCCGATCATCTCGATGATACGCCACCATGTCCACCAAAGACATCAGTTGTAGTAGGCTAGCACTAAATTTAGCCCTCTTGGTCCGCACCCCACCAATAATGTAAGTTCGCAGTCCCTTTTCCTCAGTGTAGATATCTGTAATGATACTGGTTTCGGAGTACTTAGTACTGCGAAAAATGATGCCTCGAGTTTTGATTAATTTTGCCAAGAATACTCATTTAATTGATTTGACTAAATTTAGCGGGCATGGACAATTGTGTTGATTGACATCGCCACTACTTGTACTTCATTGCCTGAGCGATCTCTCCACAAATGCACTGACGATGAGTTTCTGCCCCAAGAGTTGACGCGGGGAACTGCGTGGACAATTTTGGTGCGCGCACAGTTGTGG
>JBCCSR010000449.1:0-5259 GCA_039199865.1 Bacteroidota bacterium | reverse complement strand
CTTGTTTTAAGTTGATCAAAATAGCCATGCTGCTCCAAACCAGTATGGCTATTTTGCTATGGTGAAAAAAGTTGTTGAAAAAACCGTGTACGAAGTAAGTCAGCAAACCAAATAACAAGGCCAGCGCCAGATAACGATGCTCCCACAGTGAAGCAGTCCAATACACTCGAATGGCCGTCCAACAACTCAGCAAAGCCAAAGCCATAAATAGTAGTATTCCCAGCAGCCCCATTTCTGAGAGGGCTTGAAAGTATTCAGAATGTGCGCCTCCTCCCCTCCCCGGTGGATGTGGGCCAGGAGTGGTCACACTGATTCGCGTCATTTCCTCCGGACGTTGATAAGAAAGATAGGCGGTTTCAAAAGTTCCTACTCCAAAACCCAGTAGTGGTCGATCGAGAAACATTCGATAGGCACAACTGTAGCGATTGAGTCGTTCCAAATTGGATACATCGGTACTAATATTTGCGGAAGAAACAATTTGCTCCCACCAAGTTCCCTTCTTCGACTCAATTCGATTGTTCTGTACTTCTTGCCAGAGCATGGGGCTGAGCAGCAACAAAAGCACAAAAGTCAAAATCGATAGTCCCAACATATAACGAAAGAAATGCTTAAAACACCCCACCACCCCGAGAACGATAATGGCAATAATGGTACTCAACCAAGCTGCTCTACTGAAGGCCAAATAGACGCCCAGAGAAAATAATAAGCTCAAAAACAAAGGATAGCTGTTTTTCCAATGGGCCTGACGATTTGGTGTAGTCCGAAAAATAGCGAACAAGAATTGAATACTTGAAAAAACGTAAATGCCAAGCAGCAGCAAAAGACTCGTACTTAGCAAAGCATGGTCAAAGAAAAAGGGACGGGCCACCAAAACCGAAGCATCAATTCTAAAGTCGTATTGCGCGTGAACCGACCAGGCCAACAATAAAATGACCAAGATCGAGATGGCATAATAATTCAACCATTTCGACGTGGCCTTTAAAGGAGGTAGTGGAAGTAAAACGGGAACATAGGCAAATAAAAACCAATGCGTGGCGGCAACTACAGTGTATTTAGTTGAAACGATGGGATCAGAGGAAAAGGGAATGCCCACCGCCATCCAAACCAACCACAAAGCACTCACGAGCAACAGCGGGTTTCGCATCATTTTTAGCCCATCCTTACCTCGCGCCTTGAGGGTAGGCAACAACAGCACACACAACAAAATCATCAATGGTTCACTTGGCAATTCCAATGAAAAGGAACCAAAAGAATGGGTCACCGAAAAGGGAATGCTCAAAAGCAATAAGGCATAAAGACGCCAAATCAAGCGATATCGACTTTGCGCCGATGAGGAGGAGACTTGCGGCAAAGGGCTATTGAACATCACAATCGGTTAGGGCGAGAGAGAAATATTTTTCCAGTCGATACTTTGCAGGGTTTTCTTTTGTAACCAACGAACTTTAATTTGTACTTGCTTATCCATCCCTACTTCCACGATCAAATAATTGTCATCACGCAAGTTGCCCATCCCACTGGCCAGCAAATGTACATTTTTTTCATGGTCCGCAAATAGCCCGACCTTCGTGAGGTTTCCACCAATGTCTCCAGCAAAACAGTATACGGGACGGTCCACTTCATAAAGCATCGGCATAATTTCTGGCCAAAAATTGATATTTGGTACTCGTCCTACCGTAGTATTGGGCGCCCATTTCCGATAGCCATTGTCGGGTGTCCACCACAATAATTGATGAAAAAACAAGAAGATATTGTGGTATCGATTGGCTCGACTCAATTGCTTTCGTAAAAAGGCCAACTGCTCATCTGCAATATTCCAACCTTTGAGCCCAGGATTCAAAATCAAAAATAAATCTCCATTTTGCTCAAAGTGATAATAGGTGGGACCATAGCGCTCTTTGAATGGAGACCGGGCTCCCTCATCGTGATTGCCTACCGCAAAATGAACGGGCACTTCCAAATCAGCAATTTCTCGATCCACTTGATCCCAGAAAGTATCGCGACTGTAGTAAACAATATCTCCCGTAAAAACACCGCAAGCCAGCCCTTCTTGTTTTTGGAGAAATGCAAAGTCCTCGACAAAGGGAGGATGCAAACCCGGAGCTTTCCGAGCTGGATGACCATAAGTATGGCCCGCAACAAAAAATGTATAGGCAGAAGATGGAGTCCTTTTACAGCCAGGCAGTCCCCATAAAAATAGGAGGAGGAACGCCGTGATAAAAGTAGACCAACTTCGCTTTTGTATGAGGTAAAACACTGCTTGCTTTTTTGCGATCAATTCCAATCATCAACCCTAGATTTTAAAACTAACCCAGTAAAATTCCATCGCCCGTTCACTAATGTCTAGTGGTCAATGATAAATATAAAAGCTTCATTTGTGTTTTCACAATTATTGACTATTATTGGCTGGTGGGAAAAATTATTTTGCCAATATTTTTATTGCTACTCTTATCTGCCTGTAGCTCCGAGGACCCCGTATTGCCGAGTAAGCACGCATTACCCTGTCTACGCTTTTCGATTGCTCAAAAACACCTGAACTTACTCAAAAGAAAGCGCCATGAAGCCCTGCAAGAAGGCATTCTCATCAGCAAATCCAAAGATTTTGTTCCGGTAAAAATTGCCTACGAAGGACAAGAAATTTCTGCAGAAGTTCGCTTGAAAGGAGATTGGCTGGATCATTTGAAGGGATCCAAATGGTCTTTACGAGTTCATCTGGATGACGCCTTTAGCATTTTGGGCATGCAACGTTTTTCTTTACAACATCCACGAACGCGTTCCTATCTGGAGGAATGGGTTTTTCATCAACTCTTGGAAAAAGAAAAACTATTGACTCCCAGTTATACCTTCGTACAGGTTTGGTGGAATGACGAATACAAAGGGATTTATGCTCTGGAAGAACATTTTTCCCAGAGTTTACTCGCACGTCAACAAAGAAGAGATGGTCCCATTTTAAAGTTTGTAGAAGATGGATTTTGGCAACTCCAATCCCATCGAATGCGGCATGGCAAAGACTTGGTCCACTTTCTCCCCGTTTTTGAATCAGCAGCTATCGACTGTTTTCAAAGTAATAAAGTGCGTAGGGATAGCCAACTCAATATGCTTTTCCAAAGGGCACGCCATCGCTTGCACGACTTCCGTAGCGCTCAACGCCCCGCCTCCGAGTTGATCGACACCGATCAGCTGGCCCGCTATTACGCTTTGGCCGATTTGGCTACTGCCTATCATAGTTTACGCTGGCACAACCTTCGATTTTATTACAATGCTTATTTGGGTAAATTGGAGCCCATCATCTTTGATGCCTTTGGAGATGAGGGGCCCTACCGCTGGTTTTCCAAACCTTTTATTGGTTACTCTGTCGATCGTCATCGCAAAGTTTACTTTGCTAAAGAGTACATGATTTATTATCCCTTCAATGAGCCTACCTTCCAGCAACAATACATTTACTATCTGGAAAAATTTAGTCATCCCGACTATTTGGCCAACTTTATTGAAGCGATGGATCCGCAAGTCCGTTTTCTAGAAACGGCCCTTCAGTCGGAGTACAATAATTATCACTATTCGTTCGCTCGTTGGTTGGAAACCGCAGCAAAAATTCGGCAACATTTACCAGAGCACATCCAAGATCACCCGCCTTTCGAATATACCATTTTCCTCCTTCCCGGAGTGGAGTGTGCTCCAAAAGCGCCCGTCAAAGCAGTAGGCTTAAAAGCCATCCCTCAACAAAATCGACAAAAAATCTTTCTACAAAATTATTTCTGTCGTCCCATCAAAATACACGCTACTGGTCCCAAGAAATCCAAACCCATCCATATTTTGGACAAACCGATTGAGCTTCCCCCTTTTGATATTTATCATCAGCCACCAAAGGCAGACAGCATTCCCTTCTTTCCAAAAGATCGCTTTGTTTTTTACTCCGTTACCGGAATTGATTATTGGTACAAACAAAAGATTGCGCGCTGGTCCAAGCCAGAGGAAATGGATTTTGTCGATTTGCAACGATTACAAATGGATTCCTCTATTTTCCAATGGAAAGAAAATAGACTGGTGCTTCCAAAAGGACAACATCAGCTCAACGGCCTTACGGTAATTCCCGATACGGTCGAACTGATCGTAGAGGCCGGAGCACAAATAGATTTGCTCAATGGAGCCGCTTGTTTGATTGCCGGACCTACCAGTATGCTCGGAACACCGCCAAACCCCATTACCGTTACTTCCTCAGATCGTAGTGGAAAAGGAATCCATTTTTTACAAAATCCAAAAACCACCCGATTGGTACACGTTCAATTTAGTCATCTCAATGAATGGCAAGACGAAGGTTTGAGTTTAAGTGGTGGTGTCAGTTTTTACCAAACGAAAGTCGACATTAAAAACTGTAGCTTTAGCCATAGCCAATCAGAAGACGCTTTAAACATTGTTGAATCAGATAGCGCTAGCTTGACGAATGTCCGTTTTAGCCATTGTCAAAGTGATGCCATCGATTTCGATTTTTCGACATTTCACATGCAAAATGCTCAATTCCAAAATATTGGTGGAGATGCCATCGACTTATCGGGTTCGAAGGGCAATGCAGAAGGACTTTTCATTCGGAACGTCGTAGACAAGGGCTTATCTGTTGGAGAACATTCTTTGCTACACTTCAATCAAGTTGAATTGGAAGGGAGTCATATCGGTGTGGCCGTCAAAGACAGTTCTTCAGTAGTTGGGAGGGACTTACAGATAAAACAATGTAGTTACGGAATAGCCGTTTTCAAGAAAAAAGCCTACTTTGGTAAAGCTTCATTACAAGTAGATCAAGTCCAATGGGGTGCATCGGTCCAGCAGCCCCTACTTTTAGAAGAGGGACATGAACTACGAATAGACAGTATGGTACAAAAGTGGACCCATCCTCCAGGAACCGCCAATACCTTATTCTATCCAACAAAATCAAAATAATGTTTGAGGACCAAATCTGGCGCTTCGATTAGTGGGAAATGTCCAATCTCTGCAAGCTCAACAACATCCGGTTGAGGAATAATTGCCTTGTATCGGTCAGACATATTTTTTCCTGAGATGGGATCCGCAATCCCATCAATTAAGCGCAAGGGAATGGTCGCTTTTTGGAGCGCCCCTACCCAGCGCGGCCGATTGTCTTTGCGCTCCTGCATGTAGCGAATCAACAAATGGAAAATGTATCGCCCTCCGTTGCCGCTTACCAAGCTCCAAAAGTCATCCAACTCTTTTTCTGTGGGTTGGGTATGAGGTCCAAAAATATTTTTAAAATTT
>JBCCSR010000448.1:0-5271 GCA_039199865.1 Bacteroidota bacterium | reverse complement strand
GGAAAATCAAAATGGGGAGATGGGACTAAATGCGTCAAGTACACATTAAATAAATAAAAATTCATCAGTTTTTTAACATTATCTTCCTGGGCTAAAGGCTTTGATTTAGAGCGATTTCCACAAGTTTTCCACATTAAAATCATTTTATCCACATCCTGGTAAAAATGGGCCAAAAGCTAGACCTACTAATTTATTGGAATTAAGTGTATTTTCGTCCGTTTATTCCAATTATCCAATTTCTAAAGAAGCAAAATGGAGGCATCATTTTTCCATAATTTATGACTGACCAATTATCATGAAGGAATCCGATAACCCAATCAAAAAAGTGACCTCTTTTCGCAATAAAAAGAAGAAGGAAAACGAGCTGTCTAACTATGTGTTTGGTAAGGTTCAACCACAGGCATTACCTTTGGAAGAAGCGGTGCTGGGAGCAGTGATGTTGGATAAAGATGCCTTGGCCATCATTTTGGATATCATTCGTCCGGAAAGTTTTTACGCCGAGGCGCATCAACAGATTTATCGAGCGATGTTGCGCCTTTTTGAGAAAACCCAACCCGTTGATCTACTGACCGTTACAGAAGAATTAAAGAAAGCAGGAGATCTGGAAAAATCGGGAGGCGCCTACTATTTGGTTGAATTGACCAATCGAGTAGCTTCTGCTGCCAACATTGAGTATCATGCTCGAATCATTTCTCAAAAACACATCCAAAGAGAACTCATCAGCGTTTCCACCCAAATCATCCGCAATGCCTACGAAGATACGACGGATGTTTTTCAACTCCTCGACGAAGCAGAGCAGGGACTTTTCAACATTACCCAGCAAAACCTAAGTCGAGGCTATGAAAGTATGGGTACACTGGCCAGTCGTGCCCTGAAACAATTGGAAGAAATGGCCCAAAAAGAAGAAGGGTTAACGGGAGTTCCCACCGGTTTTATCGACCTCGATCGACTCACCTCCGGGTGGCAGCCCTCGGATCTAATTATTGTGGCCGCTCGACCTGGGATGGGAAAAACTTCTTATACCTTGGCATTGGCTCGAAACGCTGCGGTCGATTTCGGTAAAGGAGTCGCCATTTTTTCGCTGGAAATGTCCAATTTGCAATTGGTACAAAGGCTCATTTCAATGGAGGCCGAGATTTCGGGGAGTAAACTTCGAAGTGGACAATTGGAGGATTACGAATGGCAACAATTACAAAGTGCCATCGAAAAAATGAGTGAGGTCCCCATCTACATCGACGATACTCCGGGAATCAACATATTCGAACTTCGCGCCAAATGTCGTCGCCTCAAAATGCAACACGACATCCAAATGGTCATCATCGATTATCTTCAATTGATGACGGGAGGCTCGGAAAGTGGCAAAGGCAATCGAGAACAAGAAATTAGTACCATCTCTCGTTCCCTAAAGGCACTCGCCAAGGAGCTGAGTGTTCCAGTTATTGCACTCTCTCAGTTGAGTCGTGCCGTGGAAACGCGGGGCGGAAGCAAGCGTCCACAATTATCGGATTTGCGGGAAAGTGGAGCTATCGAGCAAGATGCGGATATCGTCTCCTTTATTTATCGTCCAGAATATTATTCCATTTTGGAAGATGAAGAAGGGCAATCCCTCAAGGGCGTTGCAGAAATCATTATTGCCAAGCATCGAAATGGTGCATTGAAAACGGTCAAATTAAAATTTACCGATCAATTTGCCAAGTTTAGCGATCTTGATGATCCCGACTTTGAAGGATTAGGCGATGATTCCCCAGCGGGAGGAAATCCCAACATCATTACTCGACCTTCCAAGATGAATGACGACGATATTCCGTTTTAGATCTCCGTTGTCATCTTAAGTTCAAGCCACTCATGAAAAAAAAGCCGAAACACCAAGGATTCAACCAATTTGTTCGCCCCAAGAAAGGAGCACCCACTCCCCAGGAAGGGACGGAGGAACAGGAAGATATGCGCCTCAACAAATATGTAGCGCATTGCGGAGTAGCGGCACGCCGTAAGGCTTCAGAAATGATTCAACAAGGCTTGATCCAAGTCAACGGGAAAGTAGTCAATGAACCAGGCTATCGGGTCAAAAAGGGGGACCGAGTTACCTACGATGGGAAAGCCATTGAGCCCGAAACCGAAATGGTTTATTTGCTGATGAACAAACCCCGAAACACCATCACCACGCTAAAAGATGAAAGAGGCCGAAGAACAGTGATGGACCTAATCGAAGAAAAATTACCCGTACGCATTTTTCCCGTAGGACGCTTGGATCGGGAAACCACTGGCTTACTCCTGTTGACCAATGATGGTGATTTGGCCAAAAAACTCACCCATCCCAGTTATGAAGTTGCCAAGGTCTACCACGTCAAATTGGATAAGGATCTGAGCTCCAAACACCTCCAAGACATTGAAAAAGGCTTGATACTTGAGGACGGTCCTGCCCCCGTAGATAGCATCGCCTACGTCAGAGGAAAGGGAAAAAATGAAGTGGGAATAGAAATCCATATCGGTCGCAATCGTATCGTTCGCCGAATCTTTGAGCATCTAGGTTATCAGGTCACCCATCTCGATCGAACCTATTATGCGGGCCTGACCAAAAAAGACCTGCCCCGAGGTCGCTACCGCTATTTGAGAAAGCGAGAGTTATTAATGTTACGTCATTTTCAATAATCGCTACTTCCATACTTCAAGTCCGACAAAACACATTAAAAAGTGGTTTAATTATTGAATATTCCAACTTGATGCGATCATTTTTTTCGCCTCGCATATGATTCCTGATTATATTTGCGTTAGTAAAACGTTCGAATTTAGATGCTAAGAGTCTAAAAAACAGGTATTTACCCTCAGTAGAATGAATTTCTTTGATGGAAAACGCATTCTTATTAAACAAAACGCATATGAAACATTTGCAAAAATTATTGCCGCTACTCTTTCTAACTCATCTTTTCATTAGCCCATCTACCCATGCACAAACCGACAGTGAGTATACCTTTACCATTCACGTAGGTGCATTTGTCAAAGCCAAACTGACTGATTTCAACTCCATTCAAGATTTTGGCTACCTCTACGCCGAAAAGGCAGAAAACAATTTGATCCGGATCTATATGGGCGACTATGAAACCGAGCCCATGGCGTATCAAACCCTTAAACAAATCAAGGAAAGTGGTTATGCTGGTGCCTTTGTCACTCGAAAAAAACTATCCGCTGGCTCAAAAGTGAGGATGGTCCAATTGGGAGTAGAGAACGTTGGGGCTGATATCGATTGGGACCGATACCAAAAGGCCGGAAAATTACAAACCCTATTGAGTGGACGCCAGATTAAAATTCTCTCTGGGCCCTATCAAGATATCGATGAAGCACAAGCAATGATGAAATCTATTCGTCAAGCTGGTTTTGCAGATGCTTTTCTCAAAACGGTCAACAGTGTCCGATTACACCCAGTAACCGCCTTTGAAGCAGATCGTACCATCCGCCAAGGAGAAGTGGCAACTCCAGAGGTTGTGGAAGAAGAAATAATTGTAGCCCAAAGTCCACCCAAAAAGAAAACTGGCCCCAATTTGATGGTTCAACCTGCCAGTAAGAAAACGATGGAGGAAAAACCGATGGTTCAATCCGATATCCCCGATTCCTATGATGAAGTGGTGATGACCGAGAAGTCGGGAAGCATCAGCGTTACTGCTAAAGCCCAACCTGTTATCGTAACGGCCCCAGACATTCGTAAAAATGTTAAGAGGGGTTCTGTCCTAGAACTACAAACAGTCTTAAAAAAAGAGAAAGCCTACAAAAGTAGCCTGGATGGCTTTTACGGAAAAGGAACCACCAATGCCTGGAAAGATTTCAAAGCCAGTAATCGCGAAATCCGCAAGTACAAATTACTGACCACCCATCGAGATGAGTTCCAGGAGAAAGGAACCGAAAACATTGTTCAGTACTACGTAGATCATTTACACAGTGATCCCAGCCGCTCGATTGCTGGTCTGGAAAACTCTAAGGAAGCCATCGCCAAAGCCTATCTAGCTTATCACTTACACCTCAATAATGGTGATCAACAAAAGATTGATGACCTGATGAATACCGCCATCCAATCGGCTTTTGCCAATAACAAAGCACTGGAAAATAAGCCTCCCTTTGATTATACCGCCACCTACACGTATCCTGATTTAGACCAATTGATTTTGCACCTTCGATATATCCATGGAACAACGGGCAATAGCATTGCCGTACCTTCTTGGCTATTCCAAAAACACCCTGAAGCGGCCATGAATGCTTTTGAGCCACACGGTAGCATGTCTGGTGAGTACGAAATGTCGAATGTCGATGCCCTATTTCCTTGGGAAGAACTTCAAGTGTTGCAAACCATGATTGAAGATATGGCTCCTAAGATGCCCGATGCACAAGCACTAGCGCAAGCTCAATCCAAGCGTGCTCGCTTGCTCATGGCTCCAAAAATTCTGGATACCTCCGAACAAATTCACCTCGAAGGCTGGGATCGTTCGCTCTGGAATGAGCTGGAAAAATGGGGAGAAAAAGATCCAATGCTCAAACGCATTTGTGTTCCACTAAGAGCCGTTTATTACCAATCGCAGGTTAGACTAGAAGACTATTTCATGGACAAGGGCTTTCAACCAAAAGCGGCCAATCATTTGGCCATCTCAACCTTGCAAACCATGGTTAATCCTTATCTAAATTAACCTTTACCCTTTTTACAAAAACAAAAAATGCCGGAGCGAATGATTCACTCCGGCATTTTTTGTGGCATCAACTATTGTGAACAATGATCATCGAGCAAAGATGACGTAATCCAAACGACAGTCAATGACCTCAGGGGTAGAAGCTCGGGGAATGATTTTAATTAAAATATTGTAAGTATCGTCTTGTAAATATTGCTGTACATCCGTCTCTCCACCAATCAGTCCAAGATCACCGGAGATATTGAACGGGATCTCTGTTCGGTAAAACAGTTCCCGGTAATCATCGGGATCTTCCTTGAAAATTCGTATGGAAATATCGTGAATGAAATCAAATTCTATGTTAGTAAACAAAGCGGTTAGATTCGCAGATTTACCTCGAATTTCGATAATCTCTTCATCCGATAAAGACGCACTATTGAACACCGTATTTTTGTTATTGGGAATATCTTCAAAAAGGAAATACCAATTTTCAAAAGGACTTAATCCTGCGGGAATGGTGAATTGTAGCTGATAAGGCATTTCTGCTAAAGGAATGGTATCACTCCCACAGTTTACCAACAAGAAGGGCAGACACAAAAGGTAAAACAATTTTTTCATCTTG
>JBCCSR010000447.1:0-5283 GCA_039199865.1 Bacteroidota bacterium | reverse complement strand
GTCCACCGCATTGGGCGTTACCGTTACGGTAGCGGTAGTGGTACTGCTCAAAAAGTCAGGAGGGCTCCAATGGTAACCCCCAATCCAGATACCATATGTATTGGTCAAACTTCCACATTAACTGCCAGCGGAGCAAGTAGTTACCTTTGGAGCCCTCCTGACTTTTTGAGCAGTACCACTACCGCTACCGTAACGGTAACGCCCAATGCGGTGGGCACTTACACTTATACGGTGGTTGGCGATGATCCTACCGTAGACTGTAATGGAATGGCTATGGTAGAGGTAGTGGTCGTAGAAGAGCCGGATGTTTCTGCGGGAGCTCCACAAACGACTTGCGTTAATACCGACTTGCAATTGATAGGATCTCCCATTGCTTTGGGAAGTGCTCAAGCTATGTGGAGTGGATTGCACGTTAATGCAACTGGTTTGTTCAATGCTCCGGATACCGGGCGATTTACACTGACCTATGCCTACAGTGCTTTTGGTTGTTCAGATATTTCGGAGGTCGAAGTTTGTGTAACGGAACCACCAGTAGCCAATTTTAGTATTGATCAAGATTTTGCCTGTGGCAGTTTGAGCGTTCAGCCTACCAACCTTACTAATGTCATCGCTTCTTGTGATATGCCAACTTTTGTGTGGACGGCCAATTTTATGGGAGCGGCCTGTACCAATGGGCAAGGGGCTTGGAGCTTTAGTAGTGGCAATGCTAATGCTTTACAGCCTACATTTTTATTTACTCAGGAGGGAGTCTACGAGATTCAGTTGACGGTCAGCAATAGTTGTTCGACGGATGTGTTTACCCAAATGGTAAGGGTTGGAGGGATGCCTCAAGTTTCGCTCAACGCGATTGATGATGCCTGCGATGCGGTGACCCTAACGCCCAGCTTTTCAGCCGATAGCTGTAATGCAGAAAATACGACTTACCTCTTTACGGCTGTAGGAGGAGTACCTAGTTCATTTATGGGCTTTCCGGCTCCGGAAATTAACTTTCCCAATCCTGGGGATTACACGATTGTGCTTACGGTTACTACCAACTGTGGGACGGCCGTTGACAGTGTCAGCTTTAGTGTTCTGGCGGGACCTAATATCGATGTTGAGGCAAATCCGACTACACTTTGTCGAGGAGATACTTTGGAGGTTACCAACAACTCAAGTGGCGATAATTTAGCGTTTACTTGGAGTAGCACCGGGCCGGGAACGGTCATTATTCAAGCACCGACTGCCACCGAACCTTTAATTATTTTTCCCGACATTGGTGATTATGAGCTCAATCTGAGTATTCAAAACGAGGTTTGTGAGGCCCTGACTTGGAATGAAACCATTGAGGTGCTTGACTTACCGGAAGTCCAAATTGTTCCCACCGAGGATTTTTGTGGTACGGCTGCCTTCCAACCAGTCATCAATGTGAATATTCCAGAACAAGAAATTGATTCCATCTCATGGTCTTTTCCCGGAGGTGTACCCGCTAGCTCTATGGCTTTAAATCCGGGAACCATTACTTACGATAGTGATGGCAATTACAGTTTCTCCGTTGAACTCTACACTCAGTGTGGGATGGCAATGGATGAGTGGAATTTCAATATCTTAGAAGCGCCAGAGATTGCGGTGTCCTTGAGTAGCGACATGGCCTGTGTTGGAGATACCATCGAAGTGATCAATCAATCCACGGGAGATAGTTTGTCTTACAGTCTACAGGTGTCTGATCCTTCAAGTGTACTGATCCTTAACCCAAATGATCGGGAACCACAAATGGTCTTCTTGGACACTGGAACTTTTGTATTGACCATGGAAATTGACAATCCCGTTTGTGAGGAGTTGTTCTGGTCGGATACCATTCAAGTCAACAGGATACCTTCCATTACGTTAGCCAATATTCCCAATTTTTGTGGCAGCGCAATCATTGATCCAAGTGCGAGTCTAAACCTGAATCCAGAACAAATTGATTCCATTTACTGGTCGTTCGAGGGGGGAGTACCTAACTTTTCCAATGACTTGATTCCAGGAACTATAAGTTACAACGAACCAGGTACTTACACCGTAACAATGCAAGTATTTAATGCCTGTGGTTTTGATGTTCAAGACCAGACTTTTTCCATCTTACAGCCCATTGAAGTCAGTACGAATCTGAGTGATGATTTTACTTGTACTTTGCCTTTTGAGGTGATGGTGGACAATCAAACAACTGGTGATAGTCTCTTTTTCAATTGGGTAGTTGATGGTCCACATCCTTCTGCGGTCAGTTTTAGCCCTTCCAATCTGGTAGAAGAACCAATGATTAGTTTTCAGGATACGGGCGTATATGTCATTACACAAATTATTTCTAACCCCGCCTGTGATTCAATTATTTGGAGAGATACGGTAAGTGTTTTTTCGAGTCCAATGTTGAGTCTGACGCCAGTGGATAGTTTTTGTCAGAGCATTGCCTTGACACCGATGATTGACTATGGAGTTAGTCGAATTGACAGTGTCATTTGGAGCTTTCCCCTGGCAACGCCCGATCAATCAACTGATCTCTTCCCGAGCGATATCCAATATCTGGGAGCGGGGGATTACGTCTACAGCTTGACTGCTTTTAATATTTGTGGAATGGCTACGGTGATAGATACCTTTACGATTGACACTTTACCTCCCATTGTTTTGGGACCAGCAGACACCATTTGTATCGATCAAGGGCTTTTTCAAGTGCCTGATCCTTCTCCACTTGGTGGCATTTGGCTGGATTCATTGGGGCAGGAGGGAGTCATCACAACCAATGGTATTTTTAATCCTTTGGAGGCGGGAGGTGGTTCTCGCACTATTGAGTATTTCTTCAAGGTGGGGGCCTGTGAAATCTCTACTTACAAAACGGTTTTTGTCGTCGATTTGGATTCCGTTGATGCAGGGGCAGATCAATTGGCCTGTATTTCGGATACGTTGATTTTTTTCGATGAAGGATTTCCTGCGGGGGGATGGTACATTGGGCTGGGGATTCAAGACAGTCTTTTGGGGACATTCAATCCCAGTAGTTTGGCAATTGGGGAGTACACCATTCACTATTTTTATCAATTGCCAGAAACAGAATGCATTGGTACCGATTCTTTCACGGTAACCATTCATCCTCTACCCATCCCTCAAATCAGTATCAGTGATAGCATTTGCGTGGACGTGCCCATTCAAATTTTTAGCACAGGTACCGGAGAAAGTAGTTACGAATGGACGGTAGATGAAATGTTGTATACGGTAGCGAATCCCTTCCATACTTTTACGGATACCGGCTACCATGAGATTCATTTGAGTGTTGCTTCTGCTGTGGGTTGTCGAGACTCCATTAGCCGAATGGTTTATGTCGCTGGGCCTCCAATTGCTAGCTTTGCCAAGGATACGACGATGGGATGTGCCATTTTAGCGGTCAACTTTTTCAACGAAAGTTTAGCCTTTGAAACAGGCAGTGAGTATTTCTGGGATTTTGGCAATGGAATGACCAGCACGGAAGCCAATCCAGGAACCATTTTTTATGATCAGGGTTTGGCAGATACGACCTACTACATTCAACTGACGGCCAGCAACTATTGCGGAAGCACTCAATATCTGGACTCTATTCTTGTGTTTCCTCGTCCTATTCCCAGAATTAGAGTCAATGTAGATGAAGGTTGTGAACCACTAACGGTAGCGTTCAACAATGTCTCACAGGGATTGCCCACCTCGTTTTTCTGGGATATGGGAAATGGCAATACTTACACGGATTCAATTCCCCCTGATCAGATTTATTACGCCGATGACTCCTTAAATGTAATTTACACAGTTACTTTGATTGCTTTTAATGAATGTGGTCCCGATACTGCAAGGCAGGAAATTCTCGTCAAGCCCAATACCGTTCGAGCTTTCTTTAGCGTTGAGGATAATGTAGGTTGTGAACCTTTTACCATTTTCTTTCAGAACTCAACCTCTCCGGATACAGCGCTTAATTACAATTGGGATTTTGGGGATGGCGCTACGTCAATAGATAAAAATCCGAGTCACACTTTTTTCCCACAAGGGGACACTTCGACTATTTATGAAGTCCTACTGATTGCGGACAATGGATGTAGTTTTGATTCGATGCAGCTACCAGTGACTGTCCATCCTGCTCCGGAAATTAGTTTTACTTATACTCCTCTTGAACCCTGCCTAGGCGATACGATCTATTTCAACAATACCTCTATTGGTGTACTTGATCCAATTTGGGATTTTGGCGATGGAACGACCATTGAAATGAATAATCCTTTCTACGTTTTTGCTAGTCCAGGAGATTTTACGGTACGTCTAACTGCTTTTGCGCAAAACACCAATTGTCCGGGAGTAGCGGAAGCGGTGTTGTCTGTTGGTACCATTCCAACTGCTGCTTTTTCAATAGACCAAACGGAGGGTTGTCCTGGTCTGGAAGTTACTTTTGTTGACCAATCTCTGGGAGGACTCTTTTACAGTTGGGATTTTGGTAATGGCATTACTGCTGCGGGAGCTGGGCCGCACACCATCCCCTACGATACAACCGGTTTCTATGACGTAAATTTAAGCGCAATTAGTGCGAATGGATGTGAAAATGATTCTTTGTTTTCAGCCATTCAGATCTATCCCGAGCCCAGTGCAATGTTTACTGCTTTTCAGGTCGATGATTGTGGGTTGCCCGCCGAGGTTTGTATCCAAGATCAGAGCATCGATGCGATTGATTATGACTGGACGTTTGATCTCGGGGCAGGGATATTGAGCTCTGCCATTGAACCCAATCCTTGCATCGATGTAGATGTGGCAGGCCCCATTGGTATCGTCTTAAGCGTGACAAATGCCTTTCAATGTAGCGATGAGGCCAGTCTTGAATTGACGGTCTACGATGAACCCCAAGCTATTGCCTACCCGGGAGATACAACGGTCTGCACCGGCATTTCCATTCCATTTACGAGTGCATCTCTGAACACTTCAATCATCGAATGGACTTTTACTGATGGTTTTGTAGCCAACGATTCTAGCTTTTCTCGAACATTTGAGACTGCGGGAAATGTCGGCTATACCGTGGTGGTTGCCAATGGAAGTGGATGTACGGATACCCTTAGGAGAAATATTTTGATTCGTCCCTCTCCCGTAGCGGCTTTCCAGTTTGAAACACTGCCCGAGGAGTTGACCAATACGTATCAATTTTACGATCGATCCAGCCAAACTGAATGGCATCAGAGCTGGATCGATCGTAAAATTGATACGTATTGGTCAACTCCTCGGGCAGTGTTTCAAACTGGAAAGCCGCTACGGGAGAGGGACGAATCAAAATATTTC
>JBCCSR010000446.1:0-5284 GCA_039199865.1 Bacteroidota bacterium | reverse complement strand
GATATATTATATGGTTTACAAATAAATAGCCCCTACCCATATGACTAGATTTTTTACTGATCCGTTTGATTTTACCATTTCGGAGAATACCCGATCTCAAGATTTCAATCCCTGCAATTGTATGCTACTTGCCATTTCACTCCCATCCAGAATGATGCTCGCTCGATTGCGCACTGTTCCGGGAGATCATCGTTTTGCTTGAAAATTTGAGTAAGGTTTTGTTTGTAGATTGTTAAAAGGTAGATTGTATAAACGACGTAGTGATGAAATTCAACAAATGATTTTTTACTGGATCTATCTCACTTAAGATCGGCAGCATCCACCAAGTAAAATGGTTGAATTGATTTTTTTGCACAACTAATTTAGGGAAAGAAATGATAAATACCAGTGTTTTATCGACCTTATTCCGGTGAATTAGGTTAAAACTAGACAATTGTTCGACCAAAGAAAAAGTCTCTTTCTGTAGAGCGATCTCAAATGCCCTAGACAAAAACCCGCAAAAAATCTTTTGTGTCCTAACAATGGCTCTCAAAAATGCCCATTGAATTGAACATCGAGTATACCTGAAGACAATATATTAGTCAAAAAATACCGTTCTTTAATTTAATCTACGTGTCCTATTGCTCCTACTCATAAAAAAGAAAATATGAAGTACCTATTCGCCGTCCTATTTTTACTGGTCATTTGCCCCCATTCACAGGCTCAAGAAACAGAAAAAGCAAAACATTTGGGGATGAACAACGCCATCATGGAAAAAATTCTCAAAAGTGAGACCAGTCAGTTAGAAGGAGTTCTAGGCAATTGGCAAGTCATCTATCGCGAACGCTTATTGTTTATTCTCACGGATGAAACCAACAATCGAATGCGCATCTTCTCCCCTTTTGCGGAAGAAAAAGATTTAGAATTGGTAGCTTACCAAAATATGTTGACGGCCAATTTTCACTCCGCCCTAGATGCTAAATATTGTGTGTATGAAGGTTTTTTGGTTAGCGTCTATACACATCCACTTCGCGAACTTACTCGAAATCAATTTATCGATGCGATGCAACAGGTCGCCAATCTGGCAGATAACTATGGGACCAGCTATTCTAGCACGGAGCTCATTTTTAATTCCAGATCAGAACCTTCCGAAGAAGAGAAAAAAGCATTAGAAAAAGAAAAGCGACTCAACAAAAAGCCCGGAGATGGGAAGAGTTAAGTAGGATCAATTTAAACGGCAGCTAATCTGGCCGCCACTTCATCCACAAAGTACATACTGATTTCCCCTTTGTGTTTGACAGCCACATCCCCACGATAAACGCACGGGTAGCGATCCTTAACCAACTGATAGGTATCGCCGGAAATATTGATTTTCCCGGGCTCACTGCTGTTCTCTAAGCGGCTAGCTACGTTGACCGTATCTCCCCAAATATCGTAAGCAAATCGTTTGATGCCAATCACCCCGGCAATAACTTGTCCCGTATGAATTCCGATCCGCATGTTCCAATATACTTTGCCTTCCGACTCTTTGAGGGCAATCCTTCGATTCATGTATGCTTGCATCTCGAGCGCTGCCGCAATGGCATCGTAGGGACTCGTATCGTTGGTCACTGGAATGCCACCAGCACACATGTAGGCGTCGCCAATGGTTTTGATTTTTTCAATATTGTGGTTTTCAATAATTTCATCGAAGGCGCGAAAACAAATATTGAGCTCCTCGATCAAGGCCTGTGGTGACATCGATTCTGCTACGCCGGTAAATCCACTAAAATCGGTAAACATGACCGTTACACTATCGTATTGTCTGGGAGTAGCACCTCCTTTCTCTTTGAGCTCTGAAGCCATCTCAGCGGGTAGAATATTCAGTAAGAGCGATTCTGACTTGTGTCTTTCTCTTTCGATTTCATCTTTACTCTTTTCCAATTCTTCCTTTTGTTTTTCGATTTGGTTGTTTTGCTGCGCCAATTTTTGATTGGCTTTTCGCGAATAGACCAAACCCGATAAAATCAAAATTAGAATCAAAAAAAGCAGTGCTACGAGCCCGTAAAAAAATTGGCGAAATTGTTCCTGACGGGCCAACTCCGAACGGTTGAGCTCTTGTTCTTGAGTCAATAGTTTTTTATCTCGGGTCAGGATATCTTTGTCTTTTTTGAGCACTTCATTTTGTCGTTCTAGATTGGCTTGTTCCAGGGCCTTCAATTTTTCGTTTTGCCGCAGTTCAATCAAAGCTCGATCTTTCTTTTCGGCCTCCAAGCGTTGAGCCACTAAGGCCAGATCTTGTTGGGCCTTTTGGGTTTCCAATTCCTTGTTGCGCAAATTGGCTTCTCGGACCTCTTGTTCGGTCAATAACAAGGTCAGTTTATCTTCCCTCGATTTGGATTCCAAGCGCAGTTTGTCCGACTCCAACTCTAATTTGGTCTTTTCCAATTCTAGCTGTCGAATCGCATATTTTTGTACTTCCTGGTTGACCAACAAAAGACTGATTTCCTTTTCTGCTCGTTCCAAAGAGATCTGTTGCTGCAATAATTCTTGCTGACGCAGTCGTTCTTCCAGTAAAAACGAATCGCGTAGATCGAGGTGTTTTTGGTAAAAATCCAAGGCCTTTTCGTATTCATACAGTCCTTGATGTACTTCGGCTGCCGTTTTGTAACACTCACTCAAGAGTCTGGCATTTTGTCCTTGTTGAGCAGTAAACATGGCTCCTTCATTGTAGCGCAGCGCATTGTACATGTCTTTATTTCCCAGGTAAACGGTAGCGATCAAGTTTTCGAGATACGCTTTTTCTTGTTTTTGCTGTCCCCCTTTTTTCAAAAAGCCACTCGCTTTTTGCAAGTAGTTGATCGATTGATTGAACCGTCCCTGGTTGTTGAAAGTAATGCCTAGGTTGGTGTATAAATCCGCAAGATTGACATATTCTGTCTCTCTACAGATTTTTTCCGTCTGCTTGAAATAATCGATGGCCTCATCGTATTTTCCCAGGCGACTGTAGTTGTAGCCAATGTTGTTGAGGATCGTCGCCAATGCCGAGGGATCGGATGGGTGCAGTAAATTTTTGATCTCTTCATTGTAGCGGATGGCCGCTTCATGCTCCTGCTGTTGGCTGAGGATGTTGGCCACGTTTTGATAGGTTTGGATGATCCCCAGGGTATCGCCTTGCTCCTGATAAACACTGACCAACTCCTGATAATACATCAAGGAACTGTCCGGTTCATTGATTTTGGAATAGGTCAAGCCCATTCTTCTCAATAAATCAATTTCCTGTGCCTGCTTCAGTCCGTTGGACAAGAAAGGCAGTGCTTGCTGGTAGTATTCCTTGGCCTTATTGTCCAGGTTTTCATCTTGATAAATACTGCCAATCCGAATGAGGGCATCGAAATACAGTTGAGGATTCAATTGAGGATCGAGATAACTGAGCTCTTGTAAGGCATAGCGTAGTGCCGCACTTAAGTTCCGTTCTTGCTGCTCGAGGAGCGATAAGCCTTGGAGGGCTAAAATTGATCCCGTAGCAAAATCCAATTGTCGGCTTTGGTTGAATGCCTCCTCCAAATACAATCGTACAGAGTCTTGATCCTCCTGCCCTCCTGCCACGCGGAGTAAATACAATACGCTACTGCTGTCAGCCTCCAGGATCGTCGAGATCTGTGCCTTGGCCGAAAAACAGCAGACAAGCAAAGTCACCAAAATAAATATAGATCGTCTCATCAACATCCAAAAATTTAATGCATCCGGTAACTCATCCCCATCTGAATGGTCTGAGTAGGCTGTGGGTTATATCCTAAGTCGTCGAGATCTCCATTGGCATCGATTCCTCCATACTTCCGACTAAAAACGTTATTGACCTTGAGAAACATCTGAAAATCGGGTCCCAACTGCAAACGCGCCATGGCATCTAAAGTATAAAAACCTCGTGCCAAAAAACTTTCAGGATTTTCACGATAAGCATTGCCACTGTTCACAAAGCGCCTCAACCATCTGGTTGAAAAAACATTATTAAAGTGCAGATAAATTTTATTGAATGGGTTAAATGAAAGTTTGATCTGACCGCTCATCGTAGGCTGATTGCGCACCCGATCAATTTCCCCCTGATCAAAGGGCAATACTTCTTTTCCACGACTTACATTAAAATTTAACTCAACATTGACGTGAGGATAGCGTTCGATAAATTTTTGGATGAAAATCCGAGTTTGCCAGCCATACAGCAACATAGACGAATTGGAATCATTGAAAAATCCAATGGATACGACGGTGTCTTGTCCTGGTTCATCCGAAATCAAAAGATCGTTGGATAAAAAGTTTTTGGTCTTGCTATAAAAGAAAGAAAAATCAGCCACCACTTTATCGGAAAACTTCCACCTTACCCCCAAGTCCGTCGATCGCGTTTGCTCGGGCTGGATGTCTTCGTTTCCCGTCTCAAAAGCATCGAATTCAGGAATGATGACTCTGTAAGTCGTCGCACTGTAATAGAGGGATGGGACCCGGAAGGCCGTCGCAAAAGAGGCCCGAGCAGAAAAGCGAGGCGTAATTTTATAGATGGCCGCAAACCGGGGATTCCAGTTGACCCCATAACGGCTAAAATTATTGAACTGAAGCCCCGTGATCAAATTCCACTTTTTGGTACTCCAATAAATCTGTGCAAAAGCACCAACATCATAATTGAGCTCGTCTCTCGAAAACAAGGGGGCCTCAATCAAATTGATATTGTCGTTTTGATCAAAAATCGCTTCCTCTCGGTAGGGATTCCGCAAGTAATTGACCAGGGGACGATTGTAGGAAGCACGTACATTCGCTCCGGCAATAATTTCGACATTTTTTCCCGGGTACAAGGTTACGAGTTGTTCAAAGTTGAGATCCAATGATTCGGCATAGCTGTAGCGGGTTCCCGAAAAGAATCGATTGAAGTTGTCGTTTTTAATGGAATCTCTCGCCGTTTCATCGGCAACAACGAAATCCACCACCGTGCTCAACAGGCGATTCAAAGTATTGTCAACATAAGTGTAAGAAGAACGACTATCTACCAAATAAAATAAACCGCTGACATTGGTGGCAAAGCTGATGCTTTTAAAATCTTTTTCAAAACTTGCATTCACTCTGCTAATGGTTTCCCCAAAAAAGTTTTGCGGATTGGCATAAGACACTGCTCGCGTATTCAATCCCACCGAACTATGGTCGCGACGATACATTCCATCCATAGACAATTTGAACGATCGATACTTGAGCTGAATCCCCAAGGCCTGACTCAAGTGGGCCAAACTATTGATGCGTGGACGCAGATTCGTTCCCGAATAATTACTGTTGCTCAAGAAAG
>JBCCSR010000445.1:0-5290 GCA_039199865.1 Bacteroidota bacterium | reverse complement strand
GAATCGGTATGATCAAATCCATCCGCTAAGACTTCAATCTCACCGGCGTTGGTAGCCAGTACTCCACAATTTTGGTCGGGGACCAATCTTTCCAGGGTAATGAGTGGAAGCCTGGAAAGATCTTCGATTTCTATTCTGACAGGAGCAATACTACAACCTGTTGCATTGTTTATGGCCGAGATAAAGTAGCTTCCGCTTTCCAGGTTATTAAAAGTTAAGGTAGACGGACTGCCCGATACAAAAGTTCCTGATCCCATGTCCAGACCATTCACTGAACCGCTGCTGACAGTTATGGTGTAATCTGAAATACTGCCCGGTGTAATGTCTGAATCGTCGATGACAAATTGCCCGCTAGTTGGTACATCACATAAAGAATCAGGATTCACCTCTATGCCACTAATAGATAAAAGAGGAATTTCCTGGATTTCTGAAATATCTGAGATTAAAAAGGAATTACAATCTATAAAGGTTGCTCCGTCGGTTACCTCCACGGTATAAAATCCATTGGGTAAACCAGAAATTACTTCTCCATTGACTCCTCCAATTGTATATCCGTCCGCGCTTACATTATTTCCTTCACCGGTTTCAGGGTCTGCCAACAAAGAGTCAACATCAGTGGAAGAACCTTGATACCAGGTGAATGTGTAATCGAGCGCGTCAAATCCACCACCAGCATTGCTAACGGAAACGGAAAGTCCCCCGGTCCCTGTGGTTGGATCACAGTGGGTATCGAACGCATCTTCCGTTATTACTATAACCGGATCTTCGGTGATGTCTTCGATGGCGAAATCAAGACGGGTTTCACAGCCATTCAGCGTATTTCTAGCGATCACATAATAGTCACCCTCAGTAGTGTAATCTAACTTGGATGAATCAGTCGTAGTAATTTCAATTCCGGTTAATGCAGGGTCATCCAGCCAGGTAAATTCATAATCTCCCACATTATCCGGGCTGACCGAACTAACAATAAATCCTCCGTTCCCTGGAGTGCAGTCACCAATATTTTCCACCGTGCCTGTAACCGAGATAACTTGAGGATCATTGAATATATCAAAAAGGACTGTATCCTGACATCCATCACTGCTAAGGCTCTCTGCAACAATGGCAAAACTCAAACCATTTGGTAACTCTCCTAGACCATCTATTCTTATATCATCATTTATTCCATCGACATTAATAGCGTCCAATGCTATGTTAACTTCAAAATCTTCGTCTCCATTTACATTTGTCGCACCATTTGCGATTGAAGTGTAATTTGCACCATCAAACAAAAAGAACTCAAAATTAAAATCCTCGGGATTACCATCATAAGTGGCTGTGAGGCTAAATGATCCATTGTATTCTATTCCTCCATCGGCACCATCAGCGCAATTGGTATTATTTGTTTTGTTAAGATTGGACAAAACAGGTGCTGGAGGTTCTTCAAGAGAGAATGTTAGCACTGCAACAGGACATCCGTCTGAGCTTATCGGTGAAGCAGGATCCCTTCGAACAATCACTGTATATGTTCCCGATTCTAGACTATTAATAGTTACTGAGTCTTCTTCTGGGTCTGTAGTTGTCCCATTGTTGAAATTTGTTAAGCCTATTATGTCACCATCACCTATTGGCGGATCAAAAGGAGCGCTTTGATTTGCATCTGGCTCAATATTTTTTATTCCACTAAACAATGTAAATTGATAGTGTTTAGCACTATCACCAATTGTAATCGCATTAGTCACAATGTTTATTTGCAAACTTCCATTAGATGGGTCGCAGTCAGTAGGATTAGTTGGAGTAAAAGTGACAGTTGGTGGGTCAGCCTCAGGTATACTTAGATTGAGTATCTCTACGCATCCGTTGTCCAGCCGTATCAGCGCTGTATAATTAATCGCAGGTACTTCGTCCAGAATCAGTCCGGTAGCGCTTACTGTTCCTGCAGGATTTGTTGTTGCCACATTTCCGGTTCCATCTTGTATAGTCGTATTTAAAAATGGTCCTACTCCTAATGCTATCTCATTGTCTGGCAGAGTATCCCCACCAACGTACCACTCCACTGAGATATTGGTACCAACCACTGGATTATTTACTTTTATTGCACTGGATAAATCTATACTTCCATCTAAATCAAAGCAATCCGTAGGGAATCCCTTAGCTATTGAACTTTCGTCTATTTCTATAGTTGGTCCATCATATGTAATAGTAAATACATCACTAATAACTTCACATCCTGTGGTAAGATCAGTTACGCTTACGATGTAATTGCCGTCTGCAAGTCCGGAGAATGTGAATGAAGCAGAGGGACCAGTCTGCGTTGCAGATTCGATGGGTGAGGAGGAAAGACTTATGCCCGATCCCTCAAACAAATCTGCTCTGTAATTCGCGCCAGCTCTTGAATCGGCTCCCGTACCTGCATTTACATCAAAGCTTAAGCTTCCGTTGGGACTAGTGCATCTAAGGCTTGGATTCGTATTTTGATTGGAAATAACCGGATCTACCTGTTCAGGTAAAACATCCAGGTAGGTATCGTAAGCACACCCACTCAATTTACTGGTCACTACTAAGCGATAAGAACCGCTGCTAAGCGAATCAAATGAACCGGTACTGTTTGAATTGATCGTATTTCCGGTTAACAACAAAGTGAAAGTATAATCTGATGTTGTTCCACCCACATTAGCGCTAATTTGTCCCGTAGGACTAGAAAGATTACAACTAATTTGAGGTAAGATTGAGGTATTGATATCCCCTGAGAAGTCATCTAAATCCTGACCTACGGTATATACTTCCTGATTCGAAGAACAACCTGATAATGTATTGCTAACAACAACGGTGTACGGACCGTCTTTTAATTGCGTAAAACTTCCGTTGTTTTGTGTGATAAGAAGGCCACTTGTCCCTATTCCTTCATATAGTGTGACTTCAAAATTCCCGGAAGCAAAATCGATCGGTCCATTATCATCTATAGCCGTCACGGTTAAGGTTCCATCGAAATTGATACCTGGAGAAGCATCATCACAGACGGTGTTAGGCGTTGCGATGGCGCCTGGATCCGGGATATTAAAATTGGTATTGACTGTGATGGTCTGAGTGTTAAAACATTGTGTACTAATTTCTCTCGCCAAGACCGTATAATCACCAGCAATTAGGCCATTTACCTGAGAATTATCTGCATTAAAATCTAAGGTTCCGTTTCCTCCAACATCGTTATCATCCAATGGATTAGATGTATCATTTCCAAAATACCATTCGAAAGAAAACCCATCATTTCCCACACATTCGGTGCATCCAAGATTTAATGCAGTACCATCTACGCTGGCTGAGATTGAAGCATTACCTTCACTACAAAAAGTTTGTGGAGTGATCAATGTAGTAGTTATATCAAGCTCATTAGGATCATCCACTACGGTTAAGGTGAGGTCTACGGTTTTACAACCCGTTTCGTTATCTCTGGCGAAAACGGTGTAATCACCGGCAGGCAAACCATCCAGTACATTATCTGTAATTACATATCCGTCAATAGAAACATTAGCACCTTCACCTAATTGATCGTTAGAAAGCAAATTGTTTGAATCAGCAGTGCTACCTTGATACCACTCCCAGGTATAATCACTGGGATTAAAAGATATTTCATCAATCTCAATGGTGATATTTCCATTGGGATGAGCCGGGTCACAGGAACTATTCGGGTTGATAAGCCTGTTCGCGGTAAAAGTCGGAAGCTCGGATACCTCATCTACTATGACATCTTCAAAAGCGCTACATTTCAGGTTATCGTTGGTGACCCTGATTCTGTAATTCCCGTCTTGCAATCCCGTAAAAGTATGCCCTGTTGATCCTGTGCTTACGGTGATATCAGATATGGAAGTAATTTCATTATCAAAGCTGAAACCATCAAAAATTTCGAACGTGTAAGCCCCCGGTTCTGCATTGGATTGTGCGGTTACCAGGATCTGTCCATTTCCATTGAGGCAGAATTCATCGGGAGTTGGGGTAGTAGTAATGATCGGATCATCCGGTTCATCATCAATCACTACGGTTACCGGATCTGTCGGACAGTCAGTGGCTGCATCTACGGCCAATACAGTGTAGTCACCTCCGGCCAGGCCTTCAAACATTCCGGTACTATTACTTTCAATGAAAAGAGAGGCATCCACCGTAAATCCGGAGTACAAACTAAAAGTATAACCGGATGCAGGGGTAACTCCACTTCCCGCATCGATGCGGCCATTGGGTACGCCACAGCTTGTATTAGGTGTCAAATCGTCTGTATCAATCGTTAAAAAGCTCTCTGTGATATCATCTACGATGGTGACGGTGGTGGTGTCGGTACAATTAGTAGCAATTTCTTCTCCAATAATGGTGTAGACTCCGGCGCTTAGATTCACCATTTCCCATGCTCCGGCTCCAAATGCTGCCGGATTATTGCCTGGGTCAGGAATTTCATTTTCTGGTAGTGTGTTAGCCCCAACAAACCAGGTATAGTCAAAGGCATTTGGATCTCCAATGACTACCTCTGCAATCCCTGTAGGATTAGCGCCACAAGTAGTATTGGGTTGTGTAGCAGACGCTGTTAGTACAGGAGGGATGGATTTATCTTGTACTAAAATTGAATTCATTAGAACGGAGCAAAGAGTACTATCGTTTTCAACTTTTACCGTGTAAAAACCTGGTTGATTTACTGTATAGGTTGGACCCTCAGCATCAGGGGAAGGTTTTTCCGAATCGCCATCGTACCAGTAAAAATTGTAATCAACGGTAGTGCTATCGGCACCCATACTGGCTGCTATCTCTCCCATACCACCACAAGTCGTGATGTGGGTGACATTGATGTTGATTGAAGTGTCGTCAACTGAAGTAGAATCCACAATTGTAACCAATCCACTTCTTGTACAGCCCGTGGATTGGTTCGTAATCTCGTATCTGTATGTACCATGTGTATATCTTAATGTATCACCGGTAGCTATAGGGCTGTTTGATAGATCACCATCTAATGTCCAAGTCACCGTGTAGCCATCTGCTACTAGTAAGGTATCAAGTGGCTTATTGGTAGTATCTGCGGGAAAAGTTCCATTTTCCGTTTGCGTATATGCAAATGCAGCAGCGTAACCGTTTGGAGTTTTACAATTCGTTTGAGCTGCTGAATCAAGCCAAACATAAAATTCAGGCTTGGTACTACGCTTGATAGTAACAGTATCAAGCTCAGAATAACAAAAAGTCGCACCATAGTATCCCTCCACAATGTATTGCCCTTCAGCCATCTGAGGGAATTTACTTCCAGTGTGAATGACATTGATTGTATCTCCCAAGTTGT
>JBCCSR010000444.1:0-5291 GCA_039199865.1 Bacteroidota bacterium | reverse complement strand
TAGCATCATTTTTGGGAATGACTTGTTCTCTCTCCAGTTGCAAATGGATTTGCGCCAATTGCGTTTTGATCTCTTCTCGCCGAATCCCTCGGATGACGCTGCGATTGATCAATAAATCGATATCTTGTTTACCTTCCATTTTTATTGTTTAGCCGTGTTATTGGAGTAGCCATTTACGTTTTTTTGCGAGCTAAGTTGACGTTCTTTTTTTTGAAATGCTTTTGCAGAAAGGGAATTTTCTCGCAATATTTTCGCAAGCGGGCCATGCATTTAGCCTTTTTCACTTTTGCGGTTTTATCATTGTTATACTGGTGCTTGTCGGCGATCTGTCCCATGCTCATTCCTTGTCGGTAAAAGTCCCAGAGGATCTCTTTACATTTTGCGAAAGCCTCTCTAGACATTAGTTCGATGACGATGTTTTCTGCGGTTTTGATGAGGTCGGCATTGTCTTCTTCGTTGACCCAAACTTGTACGATTTGGTTTTCCCCATCGGTAATGCGAAAATCTTGGTTGAGCTGGTGGAGGATCTCTTCATCTGCCCCACCTATATTTTCATAGAGCACCAACTTCTTATTTTTGTGCAATCGTTGTTTCCACTTGTTCCGGGCCACCGCATAAATGTAGGTTTCCATATTGGTGCCTACGTTCAAAACGAAATCGCGGTCCAACACTTTTTCACATACGATGGACATGGCATCTTGCAGTACCTCCTTGGCATCTTCATAGCTACCGGAGTTTCGGTTGACATAAGCCAGTACTTGGGGGAAGGTGTTGGCATAGAGGGTCCTAAACGCCTGATCAACGATTTGACGTTCTCCAGACCGCAGTTGGTCAACAATGTCCCTAGGTTTCTCCACAATTTAGTTTTTTTGACCGATGGATAAGACCTGACCAACTTGAATTTGGTTTTCGGTTGGTGCCATATCATTCCATTGTCTTAGGTTCCTTAATGTAACTCGATGTCTTTTGGCAATACCGTACAAAGTATCTCCTTTTCTTACCTGGTACGTTTCGATTTTTGGTGCCTCTTGAAAAGACTTTGCATAGTCTTCTATTTCATACTGTGGTCTTTGGTTGAGATTGATGTCTGAAGTCATCTGGAGGGTTAGCCCTGCGGTTCGCTCCAATATCTTTTCCCACTGTGGCGGATGTAAGCCCTTTTGGGTTTCAAAAAGCGCTAGGAAAAAAGAGGTAGTAAAATAACCGCCCAAAGCACTTTCGTAATGAGAAGGCCTACCCGGTTGACTCCCGCTACAGATGATCGATCCGGAATGCTGCAAAAATAACTTTTCTAAAGATTGCTGCTCTCCTTTGCCAGTTAGCTCTTCAGTGTTCCATTGGCTTCTTTTGCTTGCTCCTCGGGGGAAATAAGCCAAATTGCAACAGTCGGCCATGCAGATCAAAAGGCGATGATCCCGCTGTTCTAATCTAGATTTGATCAATGAAAGTTTTGCCTGGTTTTGGGGATCATTGATTAGAAACTTGGGCCATCGATCCGTTTGACTATTGACCCCGTGACCGGAATAATGAAAGAAAATGATATCTTCTTTTGCCGAGTCTACCCTTTTGATCAATGCATCAATATCGCGATACGCCAAACGATTCTTAACTACTTTATGAATGTTCAACTGATGATTGATGCTGCTGGCCAGTTCAGCAAACTTCTTTTCGATTCGCTGAATATTCGTCTGGCTAGCCGAGACGAGATTGGGATCTGTGGTATCGGCAACCAGCAACAAGTGAATGCTTTGTGCCTCGGCAATAGCTGCCCCAAACATTGAGATCCAAATCAAAGTAAAAATAAAAATTGTTTGCTTGTTCGTCATATCCCAAAATGGAAATAGTGGGGCCGAAGCCCCACTGTGGTCGATCATTCAACCCGTTAGTTGTTTTTCTTTTTTTGTCCAAGAAGATCAGGAAGGTTACGATCTACCTCATCGGGCGTATCGTAAACATCAATCTGAACTCGATCTCGACTTACGGTATTGACCCATTTGGGCTCTTGCTCGCGATTTCCAGTATTGCTGCATTTCTCATTGGCAGCATCTTTAGTCATCGTTAGGACTCTTTCCCAGACTTCGTAAGCAGTATCGCTTCTGCCAACCGTAACGGAGTTCAGGGCTTTGATCAATGAGGTGGTCATAAATCCTCCCGTATTGACATCTCCGTAAGCGAATCGACTATCCGATGCAGCAGAGAGAAGGATGTTTCCTTTGGCCTTTTTGAACAATAGTACGTGCTGGTTGCCTGGTACATTCAACGTTCTGGCGGCCCAGGTGGTCGATGTATTACCGACATTACAAGAGTCAAACGCTGTAATCGTCAAACGGGCAGATTTGTTAGACAACAACTCATGAACGGAGGTACTGACGACCTTACCCTGACGGGCATCGTACTGAGGCCATCCATTGCCAGAGTTGCCTCCGTGGCCAGAGTAATGAAACCAGATGACATCATCCGGACCCGCTGCTAGGTTTTGCATATCCTCCAGAACCGATACGTCATAACGATCGTACTCTCGGATCTGAACAGCTTGATTCGTTACCTGACCAATCATTTCCACTTCTGCTTTCACCAGTCCTGCATCGGCTTCTGCCCCGGTAGTCGTTCCACTCTGAGTCACCAAAAAAAGATGTATTGTACCTTGTTGTGCTTGAACAGAAAAGCTCAAAAGTAAGAACAAGAACAAGATTAGGTTTAGTTTCTTTTCCATGACTGTATTAATTTAAAGGGTTAATATTGTTTTTTTAATGATAAGAGATTTGTTTATTCGGTAATGCTCACCGAATCTGTAAAAATGCTGGCACAAAGCGCCGTAAAGGCATCGTGTGCGGGATCGCAATCTTCCATAAAAAGGGTGTTTCCATCTTGAGCGATAATCTTGATAATGTCGCAATTGGTAGCAATCAAAACGTCGATCTGATGATCCTTATTGAAGATGGAAAAACCTAAGCGAGGAGAAAAATCACAGCGCTTGCCAATCGGTCCAAACTTGTACGTATTTTCGTCCGACAACAAAGTAAACAGCGTTTGTCTCTGCTCGGTGGCGACGTCAGTAGTAAATTCTTCGACTGTAAAGCCGTGGAACCCACTTTCCGTCTCATCGTATTCCCATTCGGTCATCAAATAAGCATGGATGGAATCCTGACCATTAACAAAGGCATTCATCGTAGAATCACTAAATTGTTGGTACTCTTTGTATCCTTCCATTTGTTGAGGCATTACGGGATTGATGGTCAATTCATTCGTCGGTGGAATGGTATCTTGGAGACGACTAGGATTATCTCTACTAGTGACTCCCAGTAAGTCCTGTGCCCCGATTTGGCCAGCACTTAGAACGAGAAAAAGAATGAAGAAAAAGGATTTCATAATTGTATTTTTTATAAGCATTTTCTGATGGTTAATCCACGAAATTTGAAAAGGTTACCGCTTTTGAACAAAAAAAATAGACCAATCATTATTTTTTTTACCACAGTACCTGGCACTAGCAATATCCGAGGCCTTTTAAAGGACCTGGCAAAACATCCGTGTACTGCGATTACAATGTTCTCAGTCGGACTCGCGCACGATCTTTATGGTACCCGAAGTGTTCCGGTCGGAATAAATTCTAACGAAAGATTCTTCTCCGTTGACATCGAAATGAACGCCCGCGGTATTCGGAGGAATCAGCCCTTCGTTGTGGGCATAAAGCGTTAAAAGGTTGACCCCTTGTCGGAGGGGAATCGAAAAGCGTTTTTTGTTTTTTGTCAACGGAAAATTCGTGATCAACCATTTGTCATTTACCTTCAGTGAGATGGTATCGTGGTCCATTTGATCGTGATCCCAAATCGAAATGTGGGCGAAATCATCCGTGGTACTAATCGTTTCCTGAATATTGATTACGGTATTGGTATCGGGCCGAACCGTAGAAATCGGTGGAATCTGGACTGTATTTTCATTTTCATTGGCGTTTGTATTTGGATTTATGTTTGGATTTATATTTGCGTTTGCCCCTATGTTTGTAGTTGCATTCCCACTTGTATTGGCGTTTGCCTCTGTATTGGCCACCACGTCTGTGTTGGCATTCAAGGAAGGATTCGACAACCCTACTGGGTATTTCCAATGATGGATTGTTCCAGTCATGTCAGCCGTAAACAAGGAAGCATCTTCTTGGACAATGGCCATACAGCGTACTGGAAACAGATGTCTATCCAATTTTTGGATTCGCACTTCTTCCTCGCTATTCCAAACCCACACATCTGTACCCACATTCCCAGTAATTAAAAGCTGATGGGTAGTAGAATACGCGATGGCGCTGGTGCCCTCATTAGGGCTTGCCTTAATGGATCTTTGCAGGTTTCCCGCTTTCCAAAATTGCACTTGTCCATCGTAAGTCCAGTTCAAAAGTGCTTGCCCTTCGGGTCGCGGGTAGATTTCACACAAGGGCTGCTCTCCTTCAGCAAATCGAGTAACTTGTCCGGAAGGCCAGGCTATTTTATAAACAGTTTGGAGGGTAGAAAAGTAAAGACTACGCTCCTCTTTTTTCCAAAATCCACTGGTAATGCCTCCGATTCGATCTCGATACAAAAGCGTAGTACGCCCTGTGGCAATATCGGCTTTGTATACGCTAGCGTTGTAGCCTCCAAATGCAATGTCGTTGGTACCCGATATAAAAACGCCAAAAGTGGGTTCGTTTCCATTCAAGTCGCCATAGGCACCAATACCTGGATTCTCAAAACGCTTAATTTCCCGACTGGTAAAGTAGTCCCACAAAACGATGCTACCGTCATAACTACTGATGAGCAACCATCCATGCTCTGTATCCACATCAATATGGGTAATCAAACCTTCCTGAACGTGAATTTGTTGAATTGGAGCAAGAAATTCTAGTGACCACAAAATGACTTTACCCGATTCATCTCCCGACAACAATAGCTGTGTGTCTTCGTCGACAGACATAAAGCTGATGGATGCTTCGTGCACTTTGAGCTGCCTCACCCATTGGTAAGGTTGCGCCCACAGGCAGGTAGCAATCAAGTGGATGGATAACAGTAGAAAAAACTTTCGCATGTGATTTTCTAGTTAATCCAACAAAGTGCAGAAGGTTACCCCCTGAAAAATAGAATTTAGCTAAAATACCTAAAAAAAAATTGAGCACCGTATGATCGACAATTGTTCATTTTTTGTTAAGTTAGTCACTTTCGTGGATTTCGAGGCTATCAAAATCATTGTTTAATACGATGTTAACATTTATTGAATTGTAATATTAGTGAGAATTTACGAATTTCGAATCATCTTTTACCCACTTACCC
>JBCCSR010000443.1:0-5292 GCA_039199865.1 Bacteroidota bacterium | reverse complement strand
GGCGCCTTGATCTGGATTTGGTCCTTACTTACTTTCAGGGTTCGAAATTGTTTGGGTAAGGCCGACACATCGAGATGGTATAAAAGATCAATGAGAAATGCTTTTTCTTTTTCATCACTGACAAAACCATAGGTTTCTTTAAACCAGGAAAAATAACTGACCTTATTGAATAAAGTAGCTAAGTCAAAAGTAGTTAGCAATTGTGAGGTCTTCAGAGCATAAGGTGCCAATTCTTGTAGAATCAAAGCCCTAAGTTGATCTTCCATGTCTATGTAATTCAAGTAACTCCGCGAAAAGTAAGCGATCCTTTTCAGTTCTTGTAGAGACATCAAATAACTTTTGGCCTCGGTAGGATCGTAGATTCTCAACTTGTTTTTCTTGATCCCATTGACCACAATAAAATGAAGCCCATGCCCTTGCACTACTGGAGTAATGAATGGAAACAATTTTTCAAAAAAAGCGGCATTTCCTTTAACATGGTGAATGTCCAAGAGATGGTATTCGGTTTGGAAGCCATTTTCTTGGAAAAAATCATTGATGTCTCCGATACTCGATCCTTTATCGTTCAGGGCAATGTGATCTTTGATGTATTGCCGACTCACTGATTGCCCAAAGAGATTGAACACGGTTTTTACGACACTAATGCCGCAATCGTTATGCATTAATTGTTGGTCTACCATAATTGCAAATACTATTCTGTTTGTCCATCAAATGTTTGCCTCCAATGTTGATACAATTCTTGTGCATCCGCATAGCGATCTTCTGGACGTTTTGCCAATGCCTTTAGAATGATTTCTTCTCGACGAGGATCTAATGCTTTGGCATAACGAAGCGGAATAGATTTGATTACTTGATGTTGAATTGCCTCCGCCAATTCCTTCCAGATTGTTCCACTAAAAGGAGGTTCACCGGCCATCAAATAATAAAGTAACATTCCCAACTGAAACACTTCAGACCTAAAATCCCCAACCTTTTTGCTAATGGAATAGGAATGATCGCGAACCCGCTCCGGAGGAATAAATTTGGGAACTCCTCCATGCCAGGCCTCCTTATCATTGATCTGATGATCCGGGTAGGAAAAGCCAAAATCGATGACTTTAATCTGATCGTCGGTATTGACCAAGACATTTCGATAATGAATGTCACCATGCAAAATCCGATGTTGATGGAGATAGGCAAAAGCAGATAACAATTGACTTATTAACCTTTCTGCCAGCGATAAATCTTCTAGTGTTTCTGTATATTTTTTTAAATGAACTCCTTCAATTTTCTCAATGACACCATAGGCTCGTACTGAATTGGAAAAATGGAATAAGCGGCAAATGTGAGGATGCTTAAGCCGGGCCATTAGTTCAAACTCCTTTGCAAATAAGTCAGCAATATCTTGAAGGAGCGCAGTAGTAATCTCCGATTGAGTGTAGTTAAACAACTTTAAAATATACGCTTTTTGAGTCCGTTTGTCCTCGACTTCATAAAGCTGAGTCCAAGGTCCAGCCGACATCCCTTTGATGACGGTGTAGTCTCCGATGCTCGCTTCGCTTTTAAAAAAGAAATCTTGCGGGGGTGAAGGAGCATCACTTTCTTTTCGAATGATTCCTAAACGGTATAACTCCCTCAAGAAATCAGTAATTTGCTGATCTACATTTTCGTTGGCCTGACCGTCTAATAATTGCAGAAGATCTTCTTTTGAATGGGCTGTTTTTAGTAAGGCAACAAAATCTGCAATGGTCTGATTGACCTGAAGCACCCTATTCCTCAGTTGTGAGATGAGAAAGTAAGCACCTCCTTTTGCTTCCCCCTCTTGATGAATAAAACAGTCTTCTGCCATAAGGTATTTGTCCTGCATATGATTTGTTAAAAGACAGGCATACTTTTCAGTATCCCTGTCTTGGTTTTAAAAAATTTAGACACTCAGATTGAATAAAAGTATTCATTGGGGCCTAGTAGTCCATAACTAGGTTCCCTTTTCCACAGTCTATCAATTCAAAACAATTGCTCGACAGACCAAGTGAAAAGATGATTTACCGAGTGGACTGACCAGAAGCACCACTCATAAAACTCATATTACTACCACTAGTTACCCCACTCAAAGCGGACCATCTTCCTCCCAATCCAGCAGTAATTTCATGATCGATTAATAAATCCATTTTTTGAGCTTTTAAGTCCTGAATGACTTTTTGTAAATTCAGCATCGTTTTAATTTTTTTTGAAGTGAAAAAATAAAGTAGCTCTCGCTACCCTCTAGTGCCTCGGCTGCCTCGACTGCCTTTGCTACCTGTGCTGCTGCCTGCTCTTTTGAAGCCTGCAGTAATTTTGTGATCAACCAGAAGATCCATCTTCTGAGTTTTCAGCTCCTGAATAATTCTCTGTAAATTCAGCATAATTTTAGATTTTAATGATGAAAAAATAAATGTCACCTTAGACGGTCAAACCAGATGCATGACTTGTAGGGCTCGCAGCAAGCTTACCCCAAAATCCAGTCAATGGTCGACCAGCAATAAGTTGGGAGTCGATAACAAGATTGATGTTATCAGTTTTCAGGTCTTTTAATACCTGAGTTAGCATTAACATATTGATTGATTTTAGTTGAATAATCAAAAAAATCCCCTTCAAAAATTAGACGTGAATTCCCGAGATACTGCTGTGGTAGGTAGGTGGTTTAGAGATGACGTTCAATTGCTAAACTGGAAGTTAGTCAATCGACTGATCAATAGCTTTATAAGGCCTTTTAACTTTCAAATATAAATACCAAGAAATAAATAGATGGTACGCAATTCAATATAGGAATAAAAACGCAAAGAAAGCAGTATTCATTTCGTTGGAAGAAAAAATCAGTAGAATTTAGTAGATTCTAATCATCTTTTTAGTAGACTTTATTACGAATAATATTGTAGGTAAGAAAATGGATCATTTGTCCCGACTCTGCATCACCCGTTCCCCTTAATAGCCTCCGGCTGTTAGGCTGCACGTGTTCATTGATTCACAACAAAGCATCTCATTTTCTTCCTTTACAAAACGATTCGTCATAAAATCTAGTAGATCTCTGAGGCAAGTAAAGAGGAACTAAAAGTGATTTTATCCCAGAGGCTATATGCTCCATGGAAAAGAAAGCAGAAAGAAGAGATGCTTGGTTCAATTTGTCAGTAGCTTTTACCAAAGTTTCCAAATCGGTCGATGCTCATCATCAGAATTTGGGCTGGTGCCTACTTGCTTACTGGCTTGTTGGCTTTGCGATTTGACTACTTTTTGAATGGACCAGTTGGTTTTTTCAGTTTTGGGAACGGGATGTAGTTTCATAAGTGCCTTGACCTCTCTTAACAATTTACTTCCCCTCTCAGGTTTGACCATCGCTATAAAATTAGCGTAGCCCCAAACAGCAGCATAAATATTATCTGTATTCCCCCATTGCTTACCAGACCAACCCGTCTGTTTGATTTGATGGAGTAAGGCTCGAAAGGCTCGAAGTTTCTTTCGTTCAATCCCTATTGCTTCGTTGACAATGAGTCCCGTCACTTCTTGTCGACTTCCCTTCCTCATAATTCTTAGTTTATCCGGATGCAACTCAAAGCCTTCCGCTTTGGTAATTTTCCGAATCGCCCAGAGGAGTGGAGTCAAGTTTTCAACGGCTTCATTACTGGCCGAAAAACTCAAGTCATCTGCATAACGAGTATATTGAAAACCATATTTCTGAGCCAAGCCAGCCAATCGTTTATCCAATTTGTAACATAAGATATTTGTCAACACAGGACTACTTGGTGCCCCTTGAGGAAGATGCCGTTCTCCTTTTGCTACGTAATAACTCCGACCGTCTAAAGTAACCTTGTCTTGATCCGGTTCGGTACAAATCGCTCCGAGAATAGTAGCCACTTGATTGGAATACCCCAGTTGTCGAAATACTCCTTTTACTCTAGCAAAATCAATGGTTGGAAAGAAATTTTTGAAATCTAAATTGACAACGAGGTCTTGACCAACATGAGGTTGCGCATTGGAAAGGATAGATCGATTTTTGGTAAATCCATGGGCCGCTTCGTGTACGGGCACCTTATCCAAAATCTGTTCAACGATCCAATATTGTGCCGTCTTCATCAAAGGCATTGGCGCGGAGATCAGTCGTTTTCCTCCTGATTTTTTTGCCATGTAAAACCGATGGTAATGACTAATTTTACTCACCTCCCGATGATAGGCCAAAAAGCGGAGTTGTCCGACAGTTAGGCGCATTAGGTCTGCCAATTCCTTGGCATGATGTACTGCGGGTAAGGCATATTTTTTTAGCTGTGTGAGATCAGAAGTTTGATGATTAAGCCCGTAAGAAATGCCTTCCCCGAGATATAAGATTTCATTTGTTTTTTGATCCTTCCATTTGGCTGCTTTTTCTTCTCGCTCCTTTGCTCTTCTTTCGCGGTTGGCTTGTTGCTTCTCCCGCGACTCTTGAAGCCGTTTTTGACGATATTCCTTCAATAATTTTTCTGGATCACTAATTTTTCGCTGAAGAGCTGTTAACTCTTTTAGCGCTCTATGCAACTCTCCTCTCCTCTTGATTAAGGTTTCTGGCAAAGTAGGCTGCTCCTCATTGGTTTCCCAAAACCCAAGACGTTTCATCTCTGCCAGCACCAACTCATCTCTGGAAGTTTGGCGAATGATTTCATAAAGTTCCTGCCTTGTTTTTGGTTGCTCATTCATGAGTAAAGTATTTTTTCAGGATATACCTAGTGGATATCAAAATTAAAAAAAGTAGCAGCACAATCGTTTACTTCGTACAAGCTCCGGACCGGATGAATCAACTCCAAGCGGTCCGTTATAGTATTCCGTTTTACTTTAAGAAAGTCAACCCGAAAACGAATACTATAACGTCAGACCGCAATGTAAAGAGACAGCCGGTGACGTATGCAAAAGTTATATGCGAGAATGACGAAACATCATCCAAAATGCAAGTTCTTGGATTGTGCCACCACTTCATCAAGATGAATTACTCAATAACAGATCAGTTTTCTTCGTACGTGCTCCAGACCGGGAGTATCAACTCCAAGCAGTCTGTCACCTACCTGTTGTTTTACTTTAGCAAAGTCAATCCGAAAACGATAGGTAGGTGATATGACTGCAATGTAAAGAGACAACCGGTGACGTATGCAAAAGTTGTATGCGAAGACGACGAAACATCGTCCAAAATGCAAGTGCTTTTGATCCGTTACTTTGGTAATCCGATGCTAGACATTAACTATTTGGTTGAACATCTAGCAACAAAATTTCAATTGATCAATTAGTTTTCACTAGTCTTGATCTTGTTCATCGCTT
>JBCCSR010000442.1:0-5308 GCA_039199865.1 Bacteroidota bacterium | reverse complement strand
CTGCCGTTTTATCCCACTTTTGTTATGTCAAAACAATTTTAACCTTCAAAAAATAGGATTCCATGAGCAACCAAACTATTACAAAAATGAATGCCTCCTTTCGATTTCTCTGTATGATCCTTTGGATCGTCTGTTTTGTTCCTCTTCTGCACGGTCAGCAAAGCATCAGTGGTAATATTTCCCTCGATGGCGATGGCCTGATTCCCATCCAAAATGTTCCGGTAATGCTAGGAGGGGATGAACAGCAAGTGGTCTATACCGATGCGGAGGGCAATTATGAATTTTCGGTAGCCACAGGTGGTTTCTACACCATTACGCCTTACTACAATTCAGACCTGATCAATGGTGTTTCTACCTTAGACATCGTACTTCTCGTCCAACATGCGGAAGGCATCAATCTATTCACCACTCCCTATGAATATATTGCGGCAGACTTGAACAATTCCCAATCGGTTGACTTAGTGGATACCGTCCTATTGCGCAATGCCGTTCTTGGGGTAATAGAAGAATTTCCCAATAATACTTCTTGGCGTTTTGTCGATGCCAGCTTCGATTTTCCCGATCCGACCAATCCTTGGCTCACCCCTTTTCCAGAATCGATCCAGATCAATAATTTGACCACCGATTTGGATGGGCAAGACTTCATTGGCGTCAAAATTGGCGACTTAAATTGGAGCAATACGGCGATCCTCTCTCTAGATCCATGCGAGATTGCCTGTGGCCACGTTTTTGGTAAGGTCTTTTACGATCTCAATCAAGATTGTGTCTATGATGGTGGAGATACCAGTTTAGAAAATTGGATCATCAGTGTTACGGGAACCAACGATTTTTTTACGACGAGCAATGCGCTCGGACAGTATCGTATCCCAATGATTCCAGGAAATTATACCTTGGAAATTTTTCCACCCAACGACCTTTGGGCACCCTGCCAAGCGAGCTACGATATTACAATTGAAGCGTCAGACAGTCTACAATTTGACTTTCCCGTGCAAGCAGCAACGGAATGTCCGCTGATGAGTGTCGATATTGGGACGTCATTCTTGCGTCGCTGCTTTAGTAGCACCTACACCATTCAATATTGCAATATGGGAACTCTGGACGCAACGGATGTTTCCATGGACATTACTTTCGACGATTATTTGACTGTGCTGAGCAGTGAAATTCCCTGGGACAGCCAAAACGACAACACCTATACTTTTTCTCTCCCCGATCTTGAAATCGGCGCCTGCCAAGACTTCCAAGTCATCGTTGAAGTGAGCTGCGATGCTGTTTTAGGACAAACCCATTGTACGGAAGCACATGTTTTTCCCGATAGCCTTTGCCTACCTGCTCCAGATTTGTGGGATGGTGCCGATTTGGAGGTCAATGGAGATTGTGAAGGAGATTCCGTCTATTTCGATGTGATCAACATCGGTGATCCCATGCAGGAATCCGTCCAACTGATCGTCATTGAAGACCACATGATCATGCGGGAAGAGACCATTCAATTGGGAAGCAATGAAAACTTAAAGTTGACCTTACCCAAAAATGGGTCGACCTGGCGACTAGAAGTAGCCCAAACCACCAACCATCCCGAAAGCGAATTGATCAGTGCTACCCTCGAAGCCTGTGGCGTCAATGCTCAAGGCAACTTTAGTCTTGGTTATGTGAGCCAATTCCCCTTTTATCCCGGAGGCTCAGCCATTGATATCGACTGTACGGAAAACATCGGGGCCTATGATCCCAATGACAAACAGGCCCTTCCACGAGGATTTGGGGAAGCCCATTGGATTGAGCAAAACGTAGATCTAGAGTATCATATTCGCTTTCAAAACACCGGAACAGATACGGCATTCAATGTCGTGATCCGCGATACCATTTCGCCTTGGTTGGACCTACAGTCCATCGTTCCTGGCGTTTCGAGTCATGATTACCGTTTCAACCTCTTGGGCAATAATGTCATCGAATTTAGTTTCCCCAACATCATGCTTCCCGATAGCAACATCAATGAAGCTGCTTCACACGGTTTTGTCAAATTTAACATTGCACAGCAAAAGGACAATCCCATTGGCACCCTCATCGAAAACAGTGCGGGCATCTATTTTGACTTTAACGAGCCCATCATCACTAATGTCGTTTACCATGAGGTTGGAGAAGATTTTATTGGTATCGTCAGCAGTACCAGACAATTGTCTACTCCTAAATTGACCATAAAAGTATTTCCAAATCCAGTCAAGGCTAGCACCCTCCTGCAATTGGAAGGCCCACCCATCTACAATGCTCGATTCAAGCTGTATGATCCTTTGGGCCGTTTGGTTCGCGAACAAAGCATCAGCGGCGATCGCTTTGAATTCGACAAAGGCGCATTGAACAGTGGCCTCTATTATTTTGAAATTGAGCAACTGGGTCAAGTATTGGGTACCGGAAAGTTAATGGTCCTTTAAAACAAAGTGCATGCAAAAGGGGAACGGTAGCTTAGTCCGTTCCCCTATTTCACTATCTTATTTCTACTTAGCGAAACATTCGATCGCCATTGACCCAGCAGCCATGAAAACCGAGGGGAACCCTTTGAGGCAAGGGTATTCTAGCCAATGGAGTTTGACTAATATTTTGTGCATCTAAAATAATCACTTCGGAAGTCCCTTCGACTGCGTCCGTGACAAAACTAATCACGTAGCCATCGTCTTCGGATTGGGCATTTGCTTTGGGAATGAATGGAGATTCACTCCCAAATTTATTTTTACCGTACTCATGAGTCTGAGCCGTATCGTTTTTCGTATCGTATTTGACAATGGCATCAAACCTCAACACTTCAGAAAGCTCAAACCGTTGGTTGTACGCATATCTCGAAGGACGACCTAAGTATTGACTATTCATCAGCGGAAATTCCGTCACCAGATCATCCAAGCGGTATTCTCGCGTTGCTCCCGTTTTTAGGTTGAATCGGTAGCGGTGTAAATAGGCCCGTAAGCGCAAATACTCATTGAGTTTTTCCACCGCCGAAGCCCCTTTGGGTAGGCTTTGTTGAGGTGTGGGCTGATCGTTGACACAACAGTCCAAAACGATTTCGTCTCCCTCTTCCCAGGCATTGATCACGTGATAGATGTAACAGGGATTGGCCTCAAACCATTGGACCTCTTCCGCATGTCCATAGCGAGGCAGGATACCAAAGCGACTGGGCATGTCCTTTCTAAAAACGGGAATGGCTCGACCCAGTTTCATCATCAATCCCAAATCGTAGATTAGTGGGAGATCCATGAGGATGGAATAGTTTTCGGTAATTCCCAGATCGTGTGGAATACGCGGACCAGGGGTAGGAACTTTGGTAAAATGCTTGACCGTTCCCGTACCATTGATCACTCCGTAAGCCAAGTAAGGTTCTGTGAGCTCATAATCAAAAAACATCATCTCATTGGTCTGCTCATCCACTTTGACATGGGCCATGGCCTTGGAAGTCAGGGTTCCGTTGTAATCTTGAATGCCTTTGGTTTCCAGCGTAATGGGATCAATTTCATACAAGTCACCGCACATGTACCAGCCTGCCAGTAGTTTGCCATCGTGGAAAGCAACTGCCGTATTGGCCGTATCTTTTAAAGGGACTCCCCGATTGATTGGTGCCTTCAGATTTTCGGCCAACCTCCCCATCAAGCCCTGCCAAATTGATTCACCAGCGGCTTCTTCCATTGCTAGATTTTTGGTTCTTACCCAACGATTGCGGTAAGTGGCTTTGCCATTTTCGATCTGAATGGCGTGCAACATTCCATCACCGTCAAACCAGTGATAGTGTCCCTTGGGTTCAAACTTCGGATTGGGACCATTCCTTACATAAACCCCGTTGATGTCTTTGGGAATTTCACCAATGACTTTCAAATTACGTTCAATCACTTCATTAAAAACTGGAGCATAAGCCCCCAACAAATAGGGATTGGCCGCTTCCAGGGCATAATTCATTACATCATTTTTCATACGCATATTTTTTTAGTACGAGACGGTAATACCAGATTTCAAATAGATAGATTAAGCCCTACCAATCACAAAGCTAGCCACCGTAGTAAAACTACCACCAATGTTGAGCAGCCCCACGTTTTGGGCATCTTCCACTTGGTAATCTTCTGCTTTTCCAGCCACTTGTCGGTAAGCATCCAACAACATTCTGACTCCGGTCGCTCCTACCGGATGTCCAGAACCAATGAGTCCACCACTGGGATTAACGGGAAGCGATCCAGTAAAATCAATGCTATAGTCTTCAATCACTTTCCAGGCAGCTCCCGGAGGAGTCAAGCCAAAATGTTCTAGTGCGACATATTCGGAAATGGTAAAACAATCATGGGTTTCTATGGCGTCTAGTTCATGTGCCCCAGGTAAATTAGCGCGCTGGAATGCATCCGAAATGGCTCCACTCAAATGCGGAAAAGGATAAGCGTGTTGCGAACTTTCCCTGAGTTTGACCTCCAAAGGCAGAGGTGCCGTGCGGTGTCCCCATCCTTTGATGTAGGGAATGGATTGGAAAGGAATGTGTCGTTGCTGCGCGTAGCTTCGGGCGAAGGTTTCGGAAGCCAAAAAGACCGTTGCACTTCCATCACTGATTCGACCACAGTCGGATTTCCTCAAGGTCCCTTCCACAATCGGATTCTCTTCATCGTTCGTCCCGAAGTAGCCTTCCGGTAAATCCCAGCATCGAGTTTGCGCATTGGGATTTCTTTGCGCATTGCGATAGTTGATCTGAGCAATAGCGGCGAGATGCGCCTCATCGAGGCCAAAACGTTCTTGATAATGAACTTTGATGTCCGAAAAGAGGCTGACCCAAGGGTATTTGGCGGATACGGCCTCCTCTCCCACCCAAGCCGCAGCCCCCAAATATTCGGAGGCCTTTTGGCCATCCACATTGCGCATCATTTCCACACCAGAAACCGCGACCAAATCATAGCAGCCCGCTTCAATTTCTCGCATACCCGCTAGGATGGCCATACTCCCAGAGGCACAAGCGGCCTCGTGGCGAGCCGTTGGAATACCTGCCAGTTGGGGATACAAATGAACCAGTAGTCCCCCCAATTGGCCTTGCCCACAAAACAATTCACCCACAAAGTTTCCGATATGGGCACTTTGAATTTCATCAAGAGCAATCTGGCATTCGTCTAGAGCAAGGTCAAAACTCGCTCTTAGGATGTCTGCAATCCCCTTCCCCGCTCGATGCCAATGAAGAGCAAAATCTGTTTGTGCTCCACCAATGATAAAGACCTTATTTGCTGGCATAATCGATGATTGAAATATGAACACCATGTTCAATTATTACAAACATAAATAATAATGAACACTATGTCCAATTTTT
>JBCCSR010000441.1:0-5310 GCA_039199865.1 Bacteroidota bacterium | reverse complement strand
GTCGGCTTTCCATCGATTGGTCGTTTCTGGCAAGTAGTACAATTGATCGTTGGACCAACAAAGAAAGAGATAATCTTCCCAAGACTTATTGTTTTTCTCTAATAAAGATTTTTGCCAAGCCTCCGACAACTTGAAAAGACGCTGACTAGCATGCTTGCGTTCGTAAATCTTGGCCAACAACAATTGAGACCAATTGGGGCTTTGTTCTAATTCCTGATGAAGCAAAAATTGCTCGATCTGCTTATTGAGCTCCGCTTGTAAATTGCGCATCCAGCGATCGTTAAAAGTTTTGTCGGGATACAACTTGGCAAACAACTTTTCTCTTTGCAAAAGTGGGCTGGAAAAGTCGGGATAATGCGGTCGCATATAGCGAAACAGTTGCTCCACTTTCTTATTCGAATTGCACCAAGGTGACTTTAGCCATTGCGCCAAAGCTTTCAATTCTGATTTGTCCAGCAGCGCAAGACTTTTCTCTAATTTACTATTCTTCATTTTTTATGGCAAAAACTGTCTTAATTACTCAATTAATAGTCTAACATACAGCTTTTTAACAAAAATTTCAAAAATAAAATTCTTCTTTATTTTATGGCAATTCAAATATTTTGTCGTTGTCAATCGACGATATTCAAAATAATTTTACCGCAGTAAATAAAACAGCCTTCTAAGACGAGATTAAAAAAACGGACTAAAAATGACATTTCAATTTTTTTTGCCGCATCAACTGATGGGTCGTGTACAAAGCATCCCTTGGCCCAAGTATTTTTCATCCAATGTAACTCGAATGTTTCTTTTCCCACCTTTTGCGCGCCAACGGCAATGCTCGGCGAAGAGGTATCATTTCCCAAAAACAATGATTTCAAAATCATAAATCCTCATTTTTCAAACCACCTGTCATGAATAAATTTATTGCTCCCGAATCAATTGGTATCAAAACCACATCCAATCTGGCCAGTCCTAGGACTTATGTTAGAACAAAAAAAACGCAAAAACCTCCGGTCAATCCATTCGAGCCCATTGGCGTTGGGAAGCCCCTGGTCATCAGATTTCATACACTACACGTGGGAGATTTGAAGAATGGCATTTTCAATAACAAACAAGCTGTCCTGGTCACTTCCGTTATCAAAGACGATGTAACTTATGAAGTTCCTCCCAGAGGCGTTCACCAAATTTTTAATCACATTAAAGATCGGCAAACCCTCTATCCTACCGCAGCAAATGAAGGAACAGAGTTAATCTATTATTCAAAAGCATTTGACAGTGGTCGATTAAAATTTGATATCGAGGTAAAAGCCGATCGGTTCAATCAAGACGTGATTGACGACATCAGTAATACGCTCGGGTCGGCTGCGGGTTTACCCGTCTTCGCTCCTTACGCTCCCTTTATTTTGGCGGGAAGTCAATTGCTTAAAGTAGGAGGAGACATCATCAACAAGGCGATTGATAAAGTACCTCTTTTGTCTTTTCCATTTGATATTTCCGACGACATTGGAGGCATTCGCGATACAACTTCGGGATATTTAATTGGAGGAAATCCAGATGAGTTGTACTTATTCAAAGGCTATAAAATTGTGGAAGATAAAAACTCCAAAGGCAATGTTTATTTGGCCAAAAACGGTCGAAAGTACACTGGTAACATTCCTTACATCATCGTCAGCATTGACGGTCGAAGTCACCAACGATATGATAACTTCAAAGCGACCATTGCTAGTGCTTCCATCCTCAAAAAGTTTTACGGAGTATCCCAAAACACCAATGTCGATAATGTCCAAACCATGCTTACGCTGTACAACGATTATCAGTACATCAACAAAGTGAGAGATACCGAAAAGCAGATGGACAACACCACGGATAAAGACGAACTGGATCGACTCAATAAGTTGTTGGATGCCTACAAAGCCAATATTCAAAATGAAGATATGCAAAAGGTAATTACCAAAGATGCCTAATCTACCCTACTAAAAGATATACTCGCATCAATACGCAATGGATCTTGGTCCTCGGATAGAGATCCATTGCCTCCAACTGCTCCTATTCCATTTTTACGATTATCATTCAAATCCTGTATTATGTATAAACAAATCGTTATCCCTCTATTTTTACTTTTCTCTTTGTCCCTTGGTTTGATGGCGCAAACTCCTCTGCAAACGGGGAATCAATCGAAAGCAAAAGCTCAAGTAAAAGAAATCCCCAATTTTTTCTACATGGAGGACGTCCTCCTAGGAGGGATGCATTATTTACTGACATGCCAAGAAGTAGAAAGTGGTGGAAACACTGCCTTCAAGTTTACGCTTAGCAAAGGAGATAAAAAGCAATCCTTCATTATGATTGATATAAAACCGGCACATCAGTCTAGCTCCATTTTTCAAGCTGATTTACTTAATGCTTTTGACCAATTGAATAGTTCAAAACATCGATTGATCCCAAAAGAAGATTCGTTGAAGCTGTTGCAAATCAACACTGACCTTACGACCACCAATCCAAACCCAACATTCGAAGATCAAAATTTCATCAATCAATTGATCAACACTACTGCCCTGAAATACAATTTCAACTCCAGAGTATTTGAAAACTATTTTAGCCCAATTATAAGTCAACTGAGAAGTGTTAACAATACTGCTTATCTAGAGGAACTACAAAGGAAAATCATATCTGCGACTGTTATCAGTAGTAGTCAGAAAGAAGAAACAAAAAAACAATTGAGATTAGCTTCTACAGGATATTTGTTTCAGGCCTATGTTAAAAGCATTGAGGCTTCCGATTTAGCTCCTGAAGTTGGAACATTGTATGCCAGCAAAAAAGTAAAATTACATGTGAATAGCGACGATATTCAAAGTCAACTTGCAAAACTTAGAAGTAAACACTCTAGCGTAAAAAATGACACCAAGCAAGCCCAAAAAACGAAAGAACTAGATGAGCAAATAAAATCATTAGAGGCCGTGATAGAAGTAAGCAATGCGGATTCATTAATTATTGATAAAGTAGAAGTGGAAGTGGAATACGAGCAAATTGCCAACGTAAAGGTAAGCGCAATTTGTATCAGAAAGGACAAAGGGAATCTCAAACTTATTTTCCAAAATAGGATACCAATTGCCTATTCAACAAAAGCCGATGTGTCAAGAGATAGAGGAGCAAAAAGAGCCAGGCCGATCCGACTTTTTGAGACAAAAAATACGTTCTCCAAGCCCGTTTTCATTTACATGGACGATACATTTATCAATGACTATCGCTTACTTAATAAAACAGAAAATTACAGTCCAAAAGATCAAGTACTCACTATTCGCCCAGGAGAAAAAGGAAAAGTCATCAAAAAGGAAAAAGTAACGAATATTTTAAAAGCTAAGATCTTTAGTGATGTTGTTGGCTTAAACAATTCACAACCAAACGGAATTATTCAAACCGAAGTTAGTCATCGATTTTATTTTAATACCCGTGCACAACAATTTGGAGATTCCTATAGCTATTGGGGAGGGCTTAACAGTGCAATGCCCAAAATTACGCTATCAAAAATCGAAGACAATAATAAAGTACTCCAATTAGAAACCCATCAGGTTGGAGACAGCAGTCAAGATTCCGTTCGTTTTTATGTCAATACTATTGATCTATTTCGACATGCCTCATGGACATCCGGTGGAGAAGTTAATTTAATCTATTTTGGTTTCCCATTTCTACAATCAATGGTCTATCTAAACTTTGGTACCTACGTAAGATACGTCCCCATGAGGCAACCAGAATTAGCCGATAGCATTAAGTTTCAGGCATTTCAAGATATAGAACTTGATGAAGATCGAAGATTCGGGACAAATGTTATTGCCTTATTTCCAGAAATTACTTGGAGCATTAGTCCACACTCTAGATTCCGCATTTCCTATAGTGCGAAGTATTTTAGACTCTTTCACTTAACGGATGATTTTGCCTTGGTATCTAACAGGAAGAAGTTTTTTAACAACCAAAAAGATAATGATCCCTGGCTCTTAAATTTTAAATTTCTTGCTGCGCTGAGATTCAATGATGATGCAAATGGAGAACTATTTTTTAGAAGTTACTTTACATTTCTTCCGAATAGTGCTTCACAAAATTTTTTCCAAGCACAAATTGGCTATGCTTTCAATATTTTCGATAGACCCAATAATCCAGCACCACCCAAACCATTGGAAGAACTCTAAGCCCCCAAATCACAACACACATTACTCCAACACAACTGTTAAATTCCCCCTTGAACATCGTTATTTTTTAGTCTCAATCGATCGGTGATGACCTATGCCCAGGTTCATCACCTTTCTTTCTATTTCTGTCCTGAACGTCGTAAAATTTGTTGCGATCCTCTCTTCCTCTAGCTTTAAATCGTATCTTTGCACCTGGTTTAGAAAACTCTATTTTTTATCCGAGCTTGAGCAGATCAAGCCCAAAATACCATCTGATTTGAAATTGATCGCCAAAACATTTCACGGTTTGGAAGCACTTCTAGCTCAAGAATTAGCAGAGCTGGGGGCAACAAATATTCAACCCACCCTACGAGCAGTGGAATTTAACGGAGATCAAACATTACTCTATCGGGCCAATCTGGAATTGCGAACCGCATTGCGTATCCTCAAGTCAGTTCACACCTTTCGAGCACGGAATGAACGGGACCTATACCAACAAATTGGACAAATGGACTGGTCCAAACTCATGGCAGTAAAAGATACTTTGGCGGTAGATGCCATCGTCTCCTCCCGCTTTTTCAAGCATTCCAAATACGTTGCCTTGAAAACCAAGGATGCCATTGTCGATCAGTTTCGCGATCGCTTTGGGAAACGCCCCAACGTCAATGTACACAATCCGAGCTTGCGCATCAACGTTCGGATCCATGAAGATCAGGTTTTTGTTTCTCTGGACAGCTCCGGTGAATCCTTACACAAACGGGGATACCGTACGGCTACTGTCGACGCCCCCATCAACGAAGTTCTTGCCGCAGGCTTGGTACTCCACTCCGGTTGGCAAAAAGATTGTCATTTCATCGACCCAATGTGTGGTTCTGGTACCATTCTGATCGAGGCGGGCATGTACGCCCATAATATTCCTCCAAATATCCAGCGGGAACACTTTGGATTTATGAAGTGGAAAGATTATGATCCTGCCCTTTGGTCTGCCATTGTACAAGCTGCCAAAGAAAAAATAAGTAATTTTGATTATCAACTATTGGGCTCTGATAAAAATCTGGGAGCCGTTCGAAAAACGGAAGCCAATGCAGACGCAGCGGGTTTAAGCGACAAAATTGAAGTACAACGCAAGGCCTTTGAACGGTTAATACTCGATTTTGAAAAGGCGATG
>JBCCSR010000440.1:0-5322 GCA_039199865.1 Bacteroidota bacterium | reverse complement strand
GAAAGATTGGCCATCGTAGTAGTCGATTCTTACTGGTGGTTATCCGATTGGGATAAAGAACCCAAACTCAACGATGGTTGTGAATCCAAAAGTCGCTTTGTGTTCAATTTCCTTTTTGAAGAAATGGTTCGAAAAAATCGCAACAAAAACGTCATTATTGCCATGCACCATCCGCTTTACTCGGGAGGAGATCATGGAGGATATTACACGGCCAAGGAACACTTTTTTCCACTCAGTCGATATCAGAAAAACCTACTCCTGCCTCTACCCGGACTGGGCTCTCTTGCGGCCTTTTTGCGGTCTTCCATCGGTGGGCGCAATGATTTGGCTCATCCCACTTATCGGGATATGAAAAAGAAAATCTTGGCGGGGGCCAAAAAGAATGGTCAATTCATATTTGCTTCGGCGCATGAGTACAGCCTTCAGTACATTCAGGAGGCCAATCAACATTTTGTCATCAGTGGCTCTGGGGCGAGGCAAGGAGCCGCAAAATTGGTCAAAGGCTCAGAGTTTGCCGCCGGCAAAGCAGGCTTTGCTCAATTGGATTTTCATACGGATGGCGCTGCCTACCTGACTTTTTGGGGAGTTGATGAAAACGATGAGATGGGGAAGGTACTTTTCAAAAAACGCATCAAGGACCAATTGCCTATGGCCACCAACAATACTCCCCAAAAATTCGAAGAATACGAGCAACAAAAGGACTCCATTGCCACCAAATTATTGACGACAAAAGTCACCAAAAAGGGCTTCATTCATCATACGCTCCTGGGCAAACATTATCGCGAGGTGTATTTGCCAGACTATAAATTTCCGGTCTTGGATTTGGCGACCTTCAAAGGGGGAATGACGCCAATCAAAAGGGGAGGAGGAAATCAAACCAATTCACTCAGATTGGCCAACCCAGATGGTCAGCAATACGTCATGCGTTCAATGACCAAAGATGCCTCTCGCTTTATCCCTTATCCCTTCAACAAAATCACCGGAACCCAAGCCTTCGTTGAGGATAATTTTTTGTCTACGCATCCCTTTGCCGCCATCGTCTTACCTCCTTTAGCTGATGTTGCCAATATTTACCACACCAATCCCCAACTGTACTATATTCCCAAGCAACCCGTCTTAGCGGAAAACAATGATCTGTTTGGTGGAGAAGTGTATTTGGTGGAAGAGAGAGCAGCCAAGGATTGGAGCAATTTGGAGAGTTTTGGCTTTTCCAAAAAAATGGTCAGTACGCCAGATGTGGTGGATAAACTACTGAAAAATGGAAAACATTTTGTCGATCAGCAATGGACCGTCCGGACCCGTTTGTTTGATGAACTCATCGGGGATTGGGATCGCCATGACGATCAGTGGCGTTGGGCTTCGTTTAAGGATGAAGCAAAAGATCGAACCCTCTACCGTCCAGTACCACGCGACCGCGATCAGCCCTTTTGTAAATACGACGGGTTTATGGTGAGCTTTGCTCGGCTGACCCTGCCTTTTATCAAACAGTTGCGCCCTTATTCCCCTGATATCAAAAACATCAAATGGTCCAATTACAATGCTCGACAGTTTGATCGGGCTTTTCTCAACGAAGTTTCCTGGAAAGTCTGGGAAGCGGAAATTCAATTTCTCCAAAAAGTCCTAACGGATGAGGTCATTGAAAATGCCTTTCGGCAAACCTGGCCAGAACCTGCTCATCGCCTTTCCGCTCCGGAGATCATGGAATTTATGAAAGCCCGTCGAGACAATCTTGCAACGATTGGTCGCAAACATTACTTGTTGTTGGCCAAAGAAGTCGATGTTTTTGGAACCCGAAAAAAAGATCGTTTTGAGGTGGAAAGACTCAATGATCGCGAAACGAGGGTCAGAGTGTATCGGCTCCGCAACAAGGGCCAGGAAAAGGATCCCATTTATGAACGAATTTTTTACACCAACGAAACCAAAGAAGTACGACTGTACGGCCTAAATGGTGATGATGAATTTCACATTGTTGGAGAAGCCGCAAAAGGCATTCTGATTAGAGCCATCGGTGGACTTGGGGAGGATCGCTTCGTCGATCAATCAAAAGTAGAGGGCCCTTCCAAAAAAACCAAAATATACGATACGGAGGAAGGCAATTTGCTGGAGGTCGGACAAGAAGCCAAAGACCTGACTTCCAACCGTAGAGAACAAAATATTTACAATCGAAAGGATTTTCATTATGAATATGACTTTGTAATGCCCTTACCTTTCATTGGCTTCAATCCGGATGATGGACTTTTCTTAGGAACGAATCTCACCTTTGTCGATTACAAGTTTAAGAAAGATCCCTACAATGCAACCCATACCTTTGCGGTCAATTTTGCCTTTGCAACCAAAGCTTTCAATCTGGATTACAGTGGCGACTTTTTAGATGCCCTGGGGCGCTGGGACATTTTGTTGAATGCCACCTATCGCTCTCCACAATTCGTCAATAATTTTTTTGGTTTGGGCAATGAATCACAGTACATCCAGGATGGGGCAACGGGAATCGATTTTTATCGAGTTCGGCAGCGCATGTTTGAAGTGAACCCCAACTTAAAGCGGCGTTTTGCTGGAGGCAATGGAGCTTTTATTTTGGGGCCCGTGTTTCAAAGAACTCGTGTTGAACAAACGGAAGGGCGTTTTATTTCAAGTGAAGACAGCAATTTACCCGCTACTATCTTTGAGAACCAAAATTTTGCGGGGCTCAGATCCGTGTTTCAATACGAAAATGTCGATGATTTGAATATTCCCAGAAGAGGAATTCTATTTTATTCGGGAGTCGATTGGATGGCAGATTTAGCGGAAGCGGAAAAACGTTTTGCCCGCCTTTCGGCAGAGATGACCATGTACATTAGTTTGGGCAACAAAGAAAGTGTGATTTTGGCTAGTAAAATAGGAACTGAACATTTGATTGGAACATTTGAATTTTTCCAAGCGGCCAGGTTAGATGGCTTGACCAATTTTCGGGGATTTCGTGCCGATCGCTTTTATGGTCGCACCAGTTTTTATCACCAAAATGATTTGCGGATTAAATTGCTCACGTCCGCTAACGGGATTGTGCCCTTTTCCTTTGGTGTAACGGGTGGTTTTGATCATGGTCGGGTTTGGGCCGATGATCTGCCCTCCGATCGTTGGCACTACAGTTACGGAGGAAGTCTTTGGATTGCTCCCGTCGACTTTATCGTCATCTCGGCCGGCTTGTACCATTCCAGAGAGCAAAACCAGTTGTTGATTGGTTTTGGTTTCGGCTTTTAAAAATCAGTTCCCTTTGGCAGGGGCTGAAATGACTGTAGAAGACGGGATCACATTTGTCATTTCGATATATCTATGTACCTTTGAGCACCGCTTTTGTTTTCGTTAAACAAGTTGAGTGTTAAAAAAGGGAGTGTCAATAGGCGAAACGAATCATAATGGATTACGAAAAGGAAAAAAAGACCATTCGAAATGCCCTGGAAGATGAGGCCATGCGGCAAAAGCTCGGCTTTTACGACTTTCCTTATTCATCTCGCCTGAGTTTTGTTCCTCTGATTCGGCATTGGAAAAAGCGGGTCAACAGTAGCGATCCCGGTGAATCTTTACTCGCCCGTGAAATCGTTCGCCAGCTCGACGGTGCAATCGATTTTTTGGCTCCGGTCCGGGAGGAAAGCCAATTGCAGCAGCACTATGATTTTGTAGAATTGATTATGAGTGGCCTGTTTCCACCCGCCTTGCGTCGTAGACAAATGGCTCAAGCCCAGGCTCCTTTTCACTTGGAAGGATTTTACTACACGCCTTTGTTTCGGCAGTTTCTAAAGTTAGATAACCTCGGCCTGACCATCAATAAAGCGCCAGCACAGGTTAGAGCCAATACCATCATTCGAGCTTGTTGTATGATCTTGAACACCTTTTATGGACAAGATTTGGCCTTGCACGATCCCTATATTTTTTCGGCACTACCCCAGTATTTTGATGTTGAAAGACATTACAAAACGGATTTGAATACAGACTTTGTCGAAATCAAAAAATTAAGGCCATTATTGCCCCTGTCTAAAGATCAGATATTTGAATTGATTGGCAATTTACAAGACATTGACCTTTGGTTGAGATATTTACCTCCCAGTCATTTTGAATTTCATGGCTTGGTGAGTGTCCAGCTCATCGACGTGACGGAGGAGGAGGCTTTGTCCCGTTTGAAGCACAGCCTTTTGCAAAAAGATGCCGTGATTATGCGGGAATCCATCTTGGAGTTGGAGCACCATCTGTGTTCTTATTTTAATTTACCGGGCCTTCGTTTGGGCATCACGGTCTTCGATTATCCCAATCCCAAATTGGTCCTTGAATCAGATCGATTGCGACATCATCTTTTGTCCAAGGAAATGATTAGTCTTCACGATGCTGCGTTCAGTGATTCGATTTACGAAAAAGCCTGTCGATCGAAAGATGTGTTGATTGAAGAAAATCTGGAAAAAGTAAATGCGCCAACTCCATTGGAAGAACGGTTGTTGGCCAAGGGGGTACGGAGTATTGCTGTTGTTCCACTGCTTCGAAAAAATGGGGATGTATTTGGTTTGGTAGAATTGGCGAGTCCGGAGGCTTACCGTCTAAACAGTTTTTCAATTTTGAAATTACGAGAAATTCGTCCCCTGTTTCGTACTGCTTTGTGGCGAAGTCGCGTCGAAATCAATAATGAAATTGGAGCAATTATTCGTCAACAATACACGTCGATTCACCCCAGTGTCGAGTGGCGTTTTCTGGAAGAGGCCTTTCGGGTATTGGAACTACAGGAGAGTGAGGGAGACGAAGCCAAAGCCGAACCCATCGTATTCAAAGAAGTATATCCTCTATTTGGTCAGGCAGATATTGTGAGTTCGACGACCAATCGCAATCGAGCCATCAAAGCAGACTTTTTGGATAACTTCAAGCAAATCCAGCGCATCCTCAAGCGGGCCAAAAAATTGCCCTTTGACCCCGATGAAATGACGGAGGCCATTCGTATGGTCAAAAAAGAGCGATCGAGACTCGATAATGATATGTCGCCAGACGTTGAATTGCGGAGTTTGGAAGTCATTCGCAAATGGATTCATCCATTGTTTGAGCGATTAAAGCGGGTAGATATCAAATTGGGGGAGACGATTCAGGAATACTTTGCTGGTTTGGATCCTCGTTTGCAAATGGTTTATGTTCGACGTAAGGAATACGAAGATAGCGTCTCATTGATCAATCAGGAAATTATCCATTATCTCGAAAAAGAGGAAGAGCGAATGCAGAAAATGCTGCCCCATTATTTTGAGCGTTTTCGGACCGATGGGGTAGAGTATGAAATCTACATTGGTCAGTCGCTACTGCGCAAGGGGAAGTTTG
>JBCCSR010000439.1:0-5328 GCA_039199865.1 Bacteroidota bacterium | reverse complement strand
CAGACCGAACTGGCTGAATTGAAAGAGAAAGTAGAGCAACTCAGTGCCTACGATTCAAAGGTCTGGGAGTCTTTAAAAACTTTTTGGTCTAAGGTCCAAGGTCAGGTACGAGAGCGCAATCTTTTTAGAGATCATGCGAATTCGCTTCGCGATAATACCAATGCTTTATTTGCCCGCTTGAAGGAAATGCGGGCGACACTCGATCAAGAGTTTCAGCAGTTATCCGAAGATCATCTCAATACCTTTATGGGCAAGCTCCAAGATGTTGAAGATAGAATCGTCAAAGGACTGAACCTCTCGGGAGTATTTGATGAGTTGAAAAATCTGCAACGTCAGTTCCGAGAGACCAAATTGACCCGCGAACATCGGGCAAAAGTCTGGGAGCGATTGGATGCAGCTTTTAAAAATGTGAAGGAAAAGAAGTTTGGCCCCGGAGTCAATACGGATAGTTCCCCATTAGAGCGTTTAAAAAGACGCTATGATGGGTTGATCGTAGCGATCGAAAAAATGGAACGTTCCATCAAGCGAGATAAGGATGATCTCAGTTTTCAGGATCGTAAAATTGCCAATTCTGATGGTCAGCTAGAAGCGCAAATTCGACAGGCCAAGATCAAAATGATTGAGGAGAGGGTTCGTTCTAAAGAAGAGAAGTTGAATGAAATGCACAAGACCAAGGCAGAATTAGAAAAACGGATGGAGGCGCAAAAAGCCAAAGATGCCAAACGTGCGGAGCAGGAAAAAGTGCTTGCTGCCAAGAAGGCTGCGGAAGCTAAAATCAAGGAAGAAATGAAACAGGCTGAACAGGCCCGACAAGAAGATATTGAAAAAATAGAGAAAGCCGCAGAGGCCATTTCCGAGGGGAAAACCAAAAAGGAGAGTAGTGGAAGTACTTTATCGGAAGCTACAGAACTGATGAAAGACGCGATCGAAGATGCTATTGATACGGCAAAGGCTGTTGCTGCCGTTATGGGAGAAAAAGTAGAGGAAATGGTTTCGGAGGTCAAAGAAATCGTCGAAGATGTGGTCACGGAAATGAAGGAGGAAAACATCATGGATGGCGATGACCTCAAAGCGATTGAAGGAATCGGGCCAAAGATCGAAGAAATACTCAACCAGGGCGGGATTCGAACTTACCAGCAATTGGCAGATGCTAGTGTTGATCAAATCAAAGCGATGCTTGCCGAAGCAGGTGGAAGATTTGCCAGTCACGATCCAACCACTTGGCCGCGTCAGGCAAAAATGGCTGCGGAGGGGGCTTGGGATGAGTTGAAGGCCTGGCAGGATGAGCTAGATGGTGGGAAAGAGGTTAAAGCGGGTACTGCTGAAGAGGAATAGATCTTTCTAATCTGTAATAAAAAAGGGGCGAGTTTAACAAAACTCGCCCCTTTTTTATTTTACCGATCTATCCTTACTCAATAATAATTTTCTCTACGTGAACGGCATTTTCATGCTGTGTTTTCAAGAAGTACATGCCGACAGGAATTTGACTGACATCTATTTCGATCAACTGTTCCGCCCTGCTGCTTTGAACTTTTTGACGCATAATTTCCCTCCCATCAATGGCAACAAGACTGAGCTGTAAGGCCAAAGGCTCCTCACTTTTGATGGAGGCGTACAAACTTTGACTGGCGGGATTGGGAAATACGTTTAAATCGAGAAAGCGGTCCAAATCCTTTGCTGAAGTGCTTATTTTGGATTGAACAATGGTTCCTCCACCAATTGATTTAGCACAAACCTCCGGGCCTCCGTTGTAAGTAGCACAGGCCTCCCCATCATAAGCAAAGAGATCCATCAACTCAATATCATCGACATACCAATAGCCTCCACCCGGAGGAGATCCACCAGCACTAGAGGCAAAGTTGAATCGCAAGTAAACGGATTCATTTTTATAGGCATTGAGGTCAACGTAGGTATCGACAAAAGTATTGACATTTCCAGTGTAGGCCAATAAATTGGGAATAATGAATGTCGTGTATTGAACGAAACCCGGGTAACCATTGCGAATCATCGCATCTCCTAGTTGCTCAAAAATGGCACCATCTAGGGAAGAGGAGGTACTGATTTCGACTACTCCTCCATCAACACCGGGTTGGGTTCGATATCGGTGATAAAAACGCAAGGCAGGATTATTACCAGTAATTGTAATGGGCTCTTTTAGGACCAACTGTTGTCGTACTTCAGCACTTGTGTTGGGGACGTACCAAGAAAAATCTCCAGTGTATTTTTGGGTTCCAGATAGTTGCCAGAAAAGACCGGGGTTATTGGTAGGGGCAATGGCTACAGGATCCCAAAAGTCCTCTGTTTCTGCATTGTAAATTTGTTTTTGAATGGAGAATTTATCTGGACTAGAGCTAACTTGATAGAAAAATTGAATGGTATCTAAATAGGCCATGTCATTCAGCTCGAAAGTGATTTGGTTGCCATTGACCGTTGCGGGCCAAGTGGAATTGCCAGTGAAAGTTAATCCATCAGGTAGTTCATCTACGACTACCACCTCATTTAGAATACCTGGTTTGTGATTGTAGACATCAATAAAAATATTGAAATTAGCCCCAGCTTCGGTAATCGGAGAGGATCGTTTGGCAATCTTGATTTCTTCAACGCAAAGTGGAAAAGGTTCGAATGATTCGATGGCATCGACGCCATCGTTGTCTCCTTGATCCGCTTCCCAGCCCAAACCACGACGCGCAAAAACTTCCCAAAGCAAACATAGGTTTTCACCGCCATATCGGATTTCATCAGCCATTAGAATGGCATCTCGGGCATTGACAAAACCTGGATCACAGGTTTGCATTTTCATTCCATCCATCACGAGTTGAATGGCTCTGTTGTTTCCGGCATTGCCTCCGATCAGATCCGCAGACCAGCCGTATTCTTCAACGAGTGCCCAATACATGTCCCACAATACACTTGCCCAAACTGCCCCTAAACCATGAGGAATGATTTCGTTTCCAATGTCCCGATAGGTCAAGGGATTAATGGTCATATCTGTACTGTAAGGGTAGTTGCGGACTCCGTTTCCATCCGTATCTTCCCGAAATAAGTAAGTCGCCAAGCCTCTGCGCATACTGCCATCATCTCCTGCTTGAACAGTAGCAGCTAAAGCAAAAAAGTCACTCCATCCTTCCCCCATTTGTTCCAGGTTATTGAGGCAGGTCACTGTGTTGGGGCCTCCGGTAAGTCTTTCGGAAATACCGTGGGTATATTCGTGGATGATGGCTCCATTATCGAAATCTGAATCAACAAGATCGGGTCCGGTTTCTGGGGGAAGTTTTAAAGTCACTTGTAGGCCACTTCCGGCATGTACTCTGATTTTTTGACAATCTACGGCTCCCAATCGCACAGTGGGAATACCTGGATTGGGAATGCCTGGTACACCATTCATGAAATTGGGTTCTGGATTGAAATCGCAAACGATGACGGCGATGGCACCATAAGCTTCTGCGTTGACCGTTTTTTGTTCGTAGTCACATCCACCACGATCAACCAATGCAATCTTCCCGTTGAGGGCATTTCCATTGACAAAATCAGATTCGCAGGCATCGGTAGATAAGGATTGATTGATACCATCATCCACGATGACCACTTCTCCGGTAATTGGCGTATTGCTAATAGCGGGTCCGAAATCTGCCAAGCCTGCTTCGTATAATCCGGCAACAATCTCTGGCGCATCGACTTGCACAACTCTTTGTCCCCCCGCATTACGGTCCCAAAGAAACATTTCCATTCGGCCTTTACTTCCTTCTGGTCCAGTGGAAAATTGAGCATTATTGACCCCCGAGCCATCTTGTGCTTCTACTCGGATATAGTCATTTTCAAAACCTCCGTTGCCATAATTATTTTGTTGGAAATTTCCGGCCACTTCATCAAAGCCATAGCGATAGGCGAAGTCGTGCATAAAATTACAGGTATAAAACAAATTGGTCACTGCAGCATCTCGATATTGGTTGGGTTCATCATTGGAATTGTAAGGGTAATTGAAAACCAAGCTCGCTCCACCGTCCGGCTCATCATTATCGCTGAAATTATTACCATCCGCATCGTGATAGGCATGTACATTGTTGCCTCGAGTGATGGTGTATTCTGGACCGGAACTGGCATTGGTATCGTGCCAACCAAATGGTGAGGCAGTGGCATCATCTGGATTGCTGATCAGAGATCGACTTCCATGGGCAGGACTTTCCACAGGCAAGGCAAAAACGTTGTATTGGCCTGCAGTTGTTGTATTGGCCTTGGGCAATGTTTCTACTGCTTCATCGGTACGCCGCTGTGGTCGAGGACGATCGAGATTGCGATAAGCATGCTTGGGTGAAGTGGAATAATGGGTCCAGTTGTCTTCATCTAAAATGCTTCCGTCCAGTGCATCGACCCGAATATTGGGGAAATCGCTGCTTTTCAAGTCACGAATTGCAAGGTCCCAGGCCAGTCGAAGGCGACCATCTTCCATAGGGAAATAACATAGTTTGACTTTTACATCTTCTTCTGAAAAATGCCCCTTGTCAAAAATAAATTCTCGATTTCCCTTTTGCTGTAGCAAACGGGGCGTTTCATTGATGAGGATATTGCGGTGTCCAGCTGCTTTGTACAAGGCTGTTTCGGCACTGATTTGTGCTTGTGTCGTATTGACTTTGGACACTAGATCGGCAATCAATTGATGCCCTGCTTGATATACTTTTCCCTCTTGATCGATAGTGAGCGTAATCATAGCATTGAATACCTCAATTCCTTGATGTCTTTGAATGAGATAGAGGTGTTGCGCATTTAAAGATTTGGTCGTGTAGCTTGAGCTAATTGCTAAGTCAGCAATATCTGCCTCCTCAAGTTGCCAGTCCTGTCGATGTTGCTCGATGTATCTCATGGCTGTTTCCAGCGGCGATTGAGCGGTTGATTGTAGGGCACCCACTAATAGTAATAGGAAAAAAGCGTATAAAGGGATTTTGTTGTAGTTGTTGTTCATCATAACCGGTATTTAAGAATGAACTTTATCCGTTTGATAGTCTAGATTTCAAGCAGCGTTACTTTCGGAAGAAATTTTCTAAATCAGTCCAAAAGCAATGGGAGTTGGGGCATCAAAATCTGGATATTTCAGTGATAAAGCAATGAACTATAAAATTAATGAAAAATAGAGCAATTTGCTGGATTCCATCTCCTGTTCATACATTTTGTCAAATAGGATGCCGTTTGTGCTCGCAGAAGGGGCCGTGGGGAATTTTCAAAAAAGGATTACCTTTAAGCGATGGCTCAAAAATCAGTCTTGACGATTACCAGGACGGGTTCTACAAAATAAATATCATTTTCATTTATATGCTGCTAAAATGCGGTAGGCGT
>JBCCSR010000438.1:0-5335 GCA_039199865.1 Bacteroidota bacterium | reverse complement strand
TCGATAAAAAAGTCGACAAGGCCATCGAATTGATCACCAGCGCCACACTTCCCAGACAAAAACAATAACAATGAATATTGTCATCTATATTTACCAAGGCATGACCATGCTCGATGCCATCGGTCCTTACGAAGTACTCCGGAATGTAGAAGGTGCTAAAATCAAATTGGTCGCCAAAGAGAAGGGAGAGATCACTGCGGACAGCAACTTTGTTCACCTCAACGCAAAATACAGTATTGACGAAGTCAATGAGGCCGATATTCTATTGATTCCCGGTTCGACCATCGCCTTTGTCCGAGAAATGAAAGATCAAAAGGTCTTGAACTGGATCAAACGCATCAATGAAAACACCCTAAAAACTGTAAGTGTATGCACGGGTTCTATGATCCTAGCGGCTACGGGATTACTCAAGGGAAAAAAGGCCACTTCTCACTGGAAGCCCATCGATTTACTCGCCAACTTTGACGCCATTCCCACCAGAGAACGAATCGTTGAAGAGGGAAAATTCATCACCGCAGCGGGTGTATCCGCAGGGATTGATATGGCCATTTATTTGCTCGACCAACTCTACGGTGAAAAGGTAGCCAAAGCGGCGCAATTGTCCATCGAGTACGATCCCCATCCTCCATTTCAGTCGGGTAGTTATCTGACCGCAGAAAAAGAGGTGATCCAATTGTCTGAAAAAATAATGACCAGGGATGCTCGAAAAAACCTATCCCCCTGGGAAGTGATCAAACACGCCAAAAACTTATTGCAATTACAGAAAAAACCGAAGTCTTAATCTTCCTATATTTCGTCTTTCATCATACAAATCCTTTCTTATGAAAAAACCATTTTTCCTCCTCTCATTTTTATTGAGCAGCTTATGGGCGGTAGCCGACAACTACGAACAATTGACCGCCAATTTTTCCGTCGGAGATCCCGCCATTGAATCAATCAACGCCATTGCCTTTGGCCCAGAAGGGATTCTGTTTCTTGGAGATTCCCGCAAGGCAACCGTGGTTGCCTTTGATACCAAAGACCGAGATGCAGGTGAAGCCAAAGAAAAAATCAATCTCAAGCAGGTGGACCAACAAATTGCTGCGCTGCTCGGTACAAGTGCCGATAAAATTAGCATCCAGGATATGGCGGTCAATCCCATCTCAAAAAATATTTATTTGGCAATCCACCATAGCGATGGCATTCCAGTCTTGCTCAAAACGCAAGGCGAAAGCTGGGAACACGTCGCCCTCAATGAAATCAACCATTCCATAATTTCACTGAGCAATCCCGTTGCGACCGATGCCAAAGATCGCCGGGGGCGTTCGCTTCGCCATTGGTCGATTGCCGATTTGACCTATTACGATGGCAAAATTCTCCTTAGTGGTTTGTCAAATGCCGAATTCAGCTCTGCTTTCCGAAGCATTCCCTTCCCCTTCAAAGCACAACAGCAGTTTTCTTCATTGGAAATTTACCATGCCGCTCATGGGCAATACGAAACCTATGCCCCCATCAAAGCCTTTATTCCCTTTGAGTTGAATGGCCAGCCACACCTCATCGCAGGTTACACTTGCACTCCCATGGTCATCTTCCCCATGGACGAGCTCAAAGCCGACCAACACGTCAAAGGAAAAACCGTTGCTGAATTGGGCAATTGGAATACGCCACTAGATTTTATTCGATTCAAGAAAAAGGAGAAGACCTATTTACTCTTGGCCAATTCTAATCGGGCCTTGATGAAAATTGATCCTATGGATATCGAAAAATTTGAGACTCCGATGACTCAGCGCATTGCCAAACGCGGTAGTTCCGAAGGCGTCAATTTCATTGCACTGCCTTTTGTCAATGTCCAACAAATGGACAATTATGGCGACTCTGTTCTATTGCTTCAACGCAAAAGCAATGGCAATCTTGATCTGTACCTAGCCCGAGATCGTCAATTGTAAAAAGATCAGAACGATCCAGATATGTATCGGCTACTCAGTATTTTCTTCCTCTCCCTCGGGAGCCTTCCTTTGCTACTGGCTCAGGAAGGCCCCCGATTGGTATTGAGCGAAGACCACAGCCATCTGACCATTGATCAAATTCCCCCCACTTACTGGCAACAATTCAATAAGTCTGCCGACAATACACTAGGACTGAGCCTAAGGATCTACGATCCGCAACGAACGTCCACGCCGCCGGCAATGCTGGGTCAGTATGAGCAGCAAGGCCAACAAATCGTTTTTCGTCCAGTCCTACCATTCCAGGCAGGTCAAAGCTATGTCGCCACCCTATTGGATCAATTTACCTTTCATTTTTCCATTCCCAAAACATACGCTTCAGAAATCAGTCAGGTGCTTTCTGTTTTCCCTTCCGGAAAAACCGTTCCCGCTAATTTGCTGAAGGTCTATCTCCACTTTTCACATCCCATGAGTGAGGGGCAGGCCTATCGACACATCACCTTGGTGGATCAAAATGGGCAAAAAGTAGAACGAGCCTTTTTGGAATTGTATCCAGAACTTTGGGATATCGATAGAAAACGCTTGACCCTTTGGCTGGAGCCCGGAAGGATTAAAAGAGCACTTGGCCCCAATCAAAACGTAGGGAGTCCAATGGTCAATGGACAAAGTTATCGCTTAGTGGTTGATCATCAGTGGATAGATGCTAAAGGAAACCCATTGGCGCAAGATTACGAACAGCAATGGCAGGTAGCACCGGCGCATTACCAGCGCATCGATTGGCAACGGTGGCAGTACGAATGGCCAAGTCCTAATTCTACGGATCCTCTAAAAATTCGTTTTGAGCGACCGATCGACCAGGCGGTCCTGATGAAATCTTTTGTCCTCACCGACGCAGCCAATAACCAAATAGCGGGTCATTTCGAAAGCAGTGAAAACGAAAGCGTTTTACAGTTTTATCCTCAAAACGCTTGGGCCCCAGGAAAGTACTGTCTACGCATCGCGGCATCGCTTGAGGATGTCGCTGGCAACAATCTCAATCGGCCTTTTGATCTTGATCTATTGGATAGCTCCACCAAAATTGGAGATCAAGAATGCTATGAACAACATTTCACAATTGAAAAAGTAAAGTAAGTACCACTAAATCTACTGTACACTAGCTGTGTGGCTAGAAAATAGCGTTCATCGATTATGTCTTTCAATCTTAAGCGTCTCTTTCGTCGAATGATTTTTGGAGTTTTAGTACTGGTCTTTCTGTTGCTATTGGGCATCGAATTGTTTGATCGCTATCTTTCCTCCGAAAAGGGTACCTTGTGGCTATACCAGCCTACAGCCACTCCAGCATTCGAAATCAAATACAGCAGCTCTGGCATTAGATACCTCTCGATTGGAGCAGCAGAAAAACCAGCACTGGTTTTGGTACACGGTGCACCGGGTTCTTGTATGGACTGGAAAGATTTTAGCCAATACGCAGACTTATACGAGCGATACCGACTCCTCATTGTCGAAAGGCCTGGTTACGGTGGAACTCGCCCTCGTGGAGCAGAAAAATCAATCGAAACACAGGCCAAACGCTTGCTCGAAGTTTTGGAACCGGAGACACAACCCGTCACCTTGATGGGACATAGTTACGGCGGTCCAATTGTAATGGTTATGGCGGCACTGCAACCCGAAAAAATAGGCCGGGTCATTGGAGTTGCGGGAGCCTATGCAGCAGATTATGAAGTGACTTTTAAAATTTCTTATTTCATTCAATTTGGTATCTTCCAGTACTTGCTTCCACGTTTGTTTTGGGTGGCCAACGAAGAAAAACTCAGTCATCCTCAAGCCCTACGCGCTATCGAAGCTTATTACGCAAAAATCTCCGTTCCGGTAAGTATCATTCACAGTACAGGAGATGCTTTGGTACCTTACGATAATGCCTGCTTCATTATCGAACGATTGCGCATCTCCCCGCAAGTGGTCACACTGGATGGCCTCGCCCACCCCATTCAGATGAACCAGCCGGGCTTACTGGTCGATTTTGTCATGGACCGAGAGATTGGTCCCATAACGGAAAGTCCCTGCAAATAAAGGAGCGGCCAGTCTTCTACAAACGCTCTTTTTTCTTTATCTTACCTCTATCGAGACACCCCTTTTGAATGCTTTTCCCTACAATTAGCCATTTGTTCATTCAAAAAACTGACCTGATGAAAATTTCCATTCTATTTCTTTTTTGCCTATTGCCTTGCTTCCCTTTTGCGCAAACCCTCTCTGGCCTGATCGAATACCAAGAGCTCGGCATTAGCTTTACCATTCCTACCGATTGGATCGGACAAGAAGGAGAAGATTACATTATTTTGGGCTCCAACAGCACTCCGGGGATGATCATCTTATTGCCCAACGAGAGCAAAGACCTCAACGAAATGAAGAGGGAGGCCCGAGGAGGAGTCAATGAAGAAGGCTTGGTCCTTCAGCTCCTCGGAAAAATCAAAACCAGCAATGATCATCGGATTGAGGCTGACTATGAAGGCCAACTCAACTTCGAAAAAGTCAAATGCTTTGCCATCGGAATGGTCAACGGAAAAGGAAGTGGACTCACCATCCTGGCCATTACCACTGTAGATCAATTTGGAGAAAGACAAATCAAAGCAGCCAAGGCATTAGCCAACTCCGTCCGGTTTTACCAGCCCATCGTCAGCAAAGCGTCTGAGTATTGGTTGAACCAAATTCGTGGCCGACGTCTAGCGCACTTGAGTACGCAGTCGAGCAGCGATTATTCGGGAGGGTCGAGTGGTACCAGTACCCGAGAAAACTTCGATTTATGCTCTGATGGTAGCTTTCTCTATTATTTCAATAGCCACAGTAGTTTTTCAGCTGGCAATTCCAATTTGGGGACTTTGAGTGGTTTTGGTTACGCCAATGCCAATGACAGCAATCAAGGTACGTGGCAGGTTGTCAGCTACCAGACGGGTAGTTTTTTGGAATTGACTTTTTCTAATGGAAATGAAGCAGAATATGGTTTGTCGGAAAATAGTGAAGGCCACTTGTTGCTGAATGGAACCCGCTACTTCCGAACGGATTTGGAGGGCTGCCGTTAAGGGGGGTATCAGCATAGGATGAACAGCGAAAATACCAATGGATGGCAAGGAAAATCGGTCTAGTCAACTCCAAGGATTGACTAGACCGATCAGAGGCGTTTATTGAAACGACTTTTGTAAGGCCACGCCCAACTTGCCAATTTCTCTTTCTGAATAAAATATCTGCTTGACCGTTTTATCGGCACCGATGAGTATAAACTGCGCCCCATCGAGCTGGTTTTTTTCGGCGAAGGATTGCCCCGTTAGTTTTTTCGAATCATCGTATACAGCCGACCAATTGAGTTGTTGCGCTCGACTGATTTTTCGAATTTCATTTGTTCAGATGATTATCCCAAT
>JBCCSR010000437.1:0-5335 GCA_039199865.1 Bacteroidota bacterium | reverse complement strand
GGATTGGATAATCAGTTGGGCGGCTTCGCGAACCAGCTCGGCTGGAATGCCACAGGACTCCACCAATTGATCAAAATCATGCTGCTTGAGCTCTTCGATAAATGCGTCGTAGAATCGGGTATTTTGTTGGATGAAATCATGGTCAAAAACATTTCCAGGATTTTTTTCTTCTGCTTCTAGCATCAACAACATGATGGCTTTTAACAAAGCAATATCTCCATTGATGATGACTTGTAAAAACAAATCACTGAGCGCTGTTCCTCCGGTCCACCCTCGAAGATTCTGTGGATTTTTAAAACGAATTAGGCCCGTTTCGGGTAGTGGATTGATACTGATGATCTTGGCGCCACTGCGTTTTGCTTTTTCTAAAGCACTGAGCATGCGGGGATGATTGGTCCCAGGGTTTTGTCCAATGACCATGACCAAATCAGTAATGTAGAAATCTTCCAATTTGACAGAGCCCTTTCCAATGCCCAGCGTTTCACTCAGGGCTACACCACTGGATTCGTGGCACATGTTAGAGCAATCTGGTAAATTATTGGTGCCAAATTGCCGGACAAACAATTGATAGAGAAAGGCTGCTTCATTACTGGTACGACCAGAAGTATAAAATATCGCCTCATCCGGTGAAGCCAATCCGTTCAGCTCTCTTGCGATAAAGGCAAAAGCCGCTTCCCATTCAATGGGTTCGTAATGACTTTGTCCGGCCCGAAGAATCATCGGATGGGTCAATCGACCACTTTTCCCCAACTGATAGTCCGACCAGTTGGACAATTCTTCAACGCTGTGCTTCTTGAAAAAATCGGGTCCGACTCGTTTACTGGTGGCTTCCTCCGCGATGGCCTTAACTCCATTTTCACAATATTCTCCTAGCCCCGAACGGTGATCGTCTGGATCGGGCCAGGCACATCCGGGACAGTCAAAGCCATCCATTTGATTGACCGCAAACAGGGTTTTTTGACAAGCCTTCCAATTCATTTCTTCTCTGAGGTGTTTGACAGAGCTCAGCAAAGCAGGAAGGCCAGCCGCTGCCGTTTTAGGAGCAGTGATGGTAATGTTTTCCTTTTCGATGGGGGGGGTAGCACATAATTTGGGTGGCATAGGCTAAATTTAAGCGCGCAATCGGCAATTCTTTGGATAAGATACAAAAACCCGAACAAAAGCAATGCTAAAGGGACGACAGCCGTCAAATGGGAGCAATAAGGTTTAGCGTATCACTGATTTTTACTGGACTCTACCACTTCATGCCTGCTGTGAGGATTGGGAAAAGTATCGCTATCTTCATCTCCTGGCCTTAAAGTCAGACACTGAAAGTCTTTTTCTATTAATATTTTGAGGGATTGCTGCTGATCGATTTTCACAAGATGTTCCATCCCTACCTCGTCACTAGTAGCCCATTGATGGCCCATGTCTTTGGGGACCATAATGGCAATCTGACTGCCATCAAACTGAGCTTGCAAATCACCGCAATCGGCCATTTTTAACTGGTAGTTCAGTGCATTGCCTGGACCAAACTGAATGCTGGCCTTTATTTCTCCTTCTTCCGCAAAACGACTCACCTCAGATTGGGTCAATCGAAGTCGGATAGAATTGCCTCTGATACGTAATTTCATGTCATTCTATTTTACCATCGTAAATTAATTAAAAAGGGGGAAAGTTGAAAGGTTGGAACAAAAAAGCAGAAGCAAGTGCGATCTGCTTCTGCAAAAAAAATATAATGCTATAATAATAGGCCTTATTACCAATGATAGGGTAGGTAAGAAAACGGATTATTTGTATCCAGTAAAATAGAGGGAGTCCCAGAGAAAAGGAAAGAAGCTTTGAAAAAATAGAGTGTACGTGTCAATCTAGTTTCCCAACGCGTTCTTTGTTACAATATACGTTAAAGCGATTGTTGCGCGTAAAGCCGATGATGGTCATTCCCCACTCTCGTGCTAGCTGAATGGCTAAACTTGATGGGGCTCCCACCGCAACCATGATGGGAATATTGGCCATTAATGATTTTTGCACCAATTCAAAACTGACTCGACCACTGACTACGATAATGGATTGTTGGAAAGGAAAGGCTTTTTGTTGGAGAGCAGCACCAATGAGTTTGTCTACGGCATTGTGTCGACCGACGTCTTCGTGCAGGAGCAGCAGCTCTCCTTTTGCATTGAATAGGGCTGCCGCGTGTATGCCACCGGTATGATCAAAAACGGACTGTTGCTCTCGTAAAAGTAGCGGCAGTTGGGGAATGAGCGTGGCGCTAACTCGGGGTAGTCCTGCGATCAATTGGGGTTGATGATTCAATTGAAGGGCATCAATGGAGGCTTTACCACAGACTCCACAGCTTGAGGTAGTATAGAAATGGCGTTCCAGTTTTTTAAAGTCAATGACTACCGTTGCCTCCATCTCTACCAAAACGATGTTGTCCATGCTCAAGGTTTGATAACGAATGTCTTGGATTTGGTCAATTGATTGGATGATGCCTTCCGTGAAAAGGAATCCTATTGCCAAGCTAAAATCTTGCCCTGGGGTCCGCATGGTGATAGAAATACTTTTTGCTTGCCGTTCATTGGATGGACCGAAGGCCAAGTGTATTTCTAGAGGTTCTTCAACCGCAAGTAAGTCCTCTACTTTTTGGGTTTCCCCCTGTGAGAACTTCCATACTTCGATAGGGGCGGTACTTTTTGTCATGATCACCTATTTTGTTTACCCAAGTTAACCAAACAATTTATACTGCTCTAATTGCTCGGCTATTTTTCGATCATTCGACAAGCGTGGGACTTTATTTTGTCCACCCAATTTACCCAGTGTTTTCATGTATTCCCGAAAGGCATCTCTCCGAAGAGGAGTCATCTTCAATGGACGCAGCATTTTGCCTTGGATTAGTTCCCGGTAATAAATATTTTGTCGCTCCATCATTTGATCTACCTTTAGTGAAAAAGTTTCCAGTGATTCAGGAAGTGTTTCAAATTCGATCAGCCATTCGTGGTAGGGAAGGCCGTCTCCCGGTGGATGAATTTGGGGGGCAACGGTAAACTCAACTACTCGAACCCTTTCTTCGCGAGCTACAGACAGCAATGCTTCTTCGACCTCTTTGCCGATGACGTGTTCACCAAAAGCAGAGATAAAATGTTTGATTCTGCCCGTGACCAACAATCTGTAGGGATCTTTGGAAACAAACCGAACGGTATCTCCAATATTGTAGCCCCACAAGCCCGCATTATTGTTGATGATGATGGCATAGTTGACGCCAAGCTCTATTTCTGCAAGGGAGAAACGCTGTGGGTTTTCCTTGAAAATGTCTTCTACTGCAATAAACTCGAAAAAGATGCCCGATTGTACGTTAAGCAACAAGCTTTTTTCGTCTTGCCGATCTTGAAAAGCGATAAAACCTTCGGAGGCGGGATAGGTTTCTACACTATCTAGGCTGCGGCCAACCAATTTCTCCAGTGTTGCTCGATAAGGCTCAAAGTTGACGCCGCCATAAACAAAGACGGAAAAGTGGGGAAACAAATCCTTGACGTACTTTTTACCACTGCGTTCCAATAGTTGCTCGTAATACATTTGTACCCAGGGAGGGATACCACTGATGAGGCGCATGTCTTGCTGGATCGTTTCCTCGATGATCTGCTCCAATTTTTCTTCCCAGTCTTCAATACAATTGGTGGGATAGCTGGGCAGCTGATTGGTGCGGAGCCACGAGGGAACTTGGTGATTGACAATGCCGGAGAGTCTTCCGGTTTTGATGCCTCCCGCTTGGGTGAGTTGAGGACTGCCGGAGAGAAAGATCATTTTTCCATCTATCCACGAGCCATTCCCCGTACGGGCAAAATAGTTGAACAAAGCATTGCGGGCCGTCCCAAAATGATTGGGTAAGCTCTCTTTGGTCAGAGGAATGTATTTGACACCCGAGGTGGTACCAGAAGTTTTGGCAAAATACATCGGTCGGCCTTTCCAAAGCACATTGGCTTCTCCTTTTTTAATCCGTTCGATGTAGGGAGCCAGTCCCTCATAATCCCGAATGGGCACCCGCTCACGGAAAGCGGCATAAGTCTGAATTTGTTCGAAACGGTGGTCTTTACCAAAAGCGGTAGATCGTCCCGTTTTGATCAGTTGTTGGAAAACTTGCTCTTGAGCACTCAGCGCATTGGCTGCCCATTTGTCAATTCCGCGGGCAATCCATTTGGCAAAGGGTTTTACGATACGGGACTTCAACTTCATCTTTTTGGATAAGCAGGTTTTGATCAAAAGTCAAAGATACAGTAAATCATAGTGTTTAAAAATTTGAATTTGCTCCAATAAAAAAAGCGATCTGTAGTCTGACTACAAACCGCTTTTTGATCATCAGGGGGAAATATTAATCAATTCTTAAATCCTCGACATGTATATCGGGATATTGATCGATATTGAAAGAGAAATGGTCTTTATTGTACGTTTGATCGGGGCGCAATGCATTCAACTCCAAAGTGTATCGTGATCCATCTTTTGAAAATGCTTTGATGCGGAGCAATTCGGCCTTTTTGATGTCTAGCGATAGCCGCAGTTTAAAATATTCGGCATCTTCATCCAATGGCTTGAGCTCGACCCAACGCACCGACTGCTTATTCTCCTTTGCCGTCATGATTGGAGCACAGATGAATTCATTTTTTTCGTAGATCTGCAGGAAATTTTGTGGAGACAACAATTCATCTTCCTCATCCTCGGGATCAATGGTATTGATTTGTACTTCGTTATTGCTGATCACATGATACCAAAGGGTCGTTCCATCGCTGATGATGGCTTGATCCTCCATCTCCAGGCGATATTGATTGCCCTGTTGACTAATGGTTCCTTTTTGAATAATATTATCTTCTTCTGGAATTTCGATGTTGAGCGTAAAATCTGCTTCAAACGATTGATAGCTGTCGTACTGCTTTTTCAACTGCTCCAACAATTGAATGGATTCGGGGTCAGAGTCTTGGGCACTAGTGAAATTACTTTGGGCCATGAGCCCTAAATGACAGCTGAGTGTGAGTATAAATAAGCATATCTTTTTCATCGTCGGTATTTAAGTGTTCTGCCTTTTTCTTTTAGCAACAGTTAAGTTTTGTAGAAGTTGCTCAATCTGAAGACGGAGTAGCAAAAATATTGGAAGCAACTGCCTAAAAAACGGCAATTTCTCTTCCTTTATTGATTTTTTTGTAAAGATAAGGCGTTAAAGTTTTGATAAAAAATTGGGGTAGAGAAAATGACAAATGGGTTCACTGGGCGCCGAGCCACTTGTGAGATTTTTGTGAATATCTCGTGAAACTCTTGTAATAGACTAAACCTATCTTTGTATTAACTTTCAAATCTATATGGATTTTTC
>JBCCSR010000436.1:0-5342 GCA_039199865.1 Bacteroidota bacterium | reverse complement strand
CCCAGAGCAGAATTACTGGGATTGGCCCAACAATTAAATTTTGTTTTGCCAATACTCACCTTGGGAATGGCCTACTTGCTTTGGCGAAGCCTGGCTGCCAATCGACTCCTATTTTTCTGTGCCGGATTTTTTGTGGCCACGCTCCTTCCTGCACTTACCCTCAATGATCATGGAATTGGTATTTTGCTGTCGGACCGATATACTTATGTTCCACTTTTTGGCTTCGTTTTCTTTTTAGTCCTTGGCATCTATTTTATTGCGGATCGTTGGCTGCAAACAATGAAAGCATTTGCGTCGTATGCAATCATTGCCTTACTTGGCTGCTATGGCATCGGCACTTTTACCAATACTAAAGTATGGAAGAACTCAGAAAGTCTTTGGAGCAATGCCATTGAAAAATATCCAACCATTGCCTATCCCTATGCCAACAGAAGCAAATATTATTTAGACTTGGGCCAAGCCCAAAAAGCAATGATCGACCTCAACCAAGCCCTACAGCTCAATCCTAAAGACGATGCCTCTCTCGTCGAAAGAGCCCGAGCTTATCGCTTGCAAAAGCAATACGATTTGGCCCTCAGGGATTTGAATCAAGCCATTCAATTGAATCCCCAAAACCTGACGGCCAGGGTTAACCGTGGCAATGTTTATCACGATAAGCAACTCCTCCAACAATCTCTAGCCGATTTTGATTTTGTTTTGAAAGAAGCACCGGATAATATCAGTGCCCTGACCAATCGAAGCTCAATTTACGGACAACTGGGAAGACGAGAAGAAGCCATCCGCGACTTAAACCAAGTGATTCGAGCTAATGCAAACAACGAACAGGCCTACAACAATTTGATCTTTATCTACTTTGATATGGGTAATTTTCAGCAAGCGCTACAAAATGCCAATCGATACCTTAGTTTACAACCAGCAGATCACGAAATCTACCATGTCCGTGGGGTAATTCAACAATCTTTGGGACAACAACAATTGGCCATTCAAGATTTTAACCGAGCCATCCAGATTAAGCCCAATGTAGGTCAGTATTATCTGAGCAGAGCAACGGCTTATCAGGCCACGGGCCAGACCGCAAAGGCACAAAGCGATCAACAACGCGGAAGACAATTGTCTGGGAATTGATACTAGGGCTTTACTCAGGGACAATCAGGAAGTAATAGGAATTGGAATAGCCTCCCCAAACGCCGAGACCTCCTTCGATGTTGCCTTCAATACGCGTGTAGGAAGAGAAAGGGCCCTGGTTAAAAGAATTGAATTCCAGGGTATTCCAAAATCGAAAATGTGCCTCATCGATATTGGTCCATTTAATGCCAACCGTATCCCCAGCGTTATACAAACCATATTCTTGAATGGGTGTCGTTCCTCGCTCGGCTTTATTGAGTGGAAATTCAAAACTTTGACCATTGAAAAACAAATCGTCGGAGACCGAGGTAAAAGGAGACAAAAATAAGCCTTGATTTACACTGGTAAAATAACGGTAAAAAGAGGCTTCGTCGGGATCATCTTGAATGAAGCCAATCAACTCCCAAAATGGATCCTCTACATTTTTAAAATAAAGGGTGTCGATCGGAATGTGTTTGGGAATTGCAGTGCTGGAAGTCAATACTTTTCCATCGACCTCAATCCGTAATTCATACCGCTTTCCCACTTCTCCTTGCATGATCAACTCTGCATCGGTGTAGGCACAAATGTTGACCGCAAGAGAATCGAAACCCAAATTAAAGTTTTCCAGGATTACCTTTTTCTGTTCCTCTTCCAAATCATCCCAGCAAAATTCAGTCAATTGAACTTGAGTGGTTCCATCGTCAACAAAAACGGAGGCATTGTGAACAAAAATATCACTCAACAGATTGGGATCACTGCTTTGGGTAAAAGGAATACTGCGCGTTAGAATGACCACCGGAGGCGTAGGCACTTCTCCCCCTTCAATAAATCCTTCCACTACCAAGTCCGCAGGATCGTCAAACATAACGGGAGTAATCTCTTCTTCACAAGCAATACAACAAAGTAAAAGCAAAAAGTACAAAGCAGCATTTTTCATCATCTACCAAATTTAAAGTTCCACGTAACTGAAGGAATAATGGGAAATAAAGAAACCCTAAACAATCGGGCATTGACAAAGCCAACGTCTAAGTTGACATCCAAGTCCGGATAAAGAAAATAGGTATTTTGTCGATTGTAAACATTGTAAATCGAAAAGACCCAGTTGGATTGAAATTTTTTACCGCTATTGGGCTTGGGCGTAAACGTTGCGGAAAGGTCCAGGCGATGATAGGGTTGAATCCGAGCACTATTGCGCGGCCCGTATTCGGGTCTCAACCTCTGATCGATTAAAAAGAGGCTTTTGATTGGGGTATAGGTATTGCCCGTCCCGTAAACAAAAACAAATGCCAATCTCCATTTTTCATTCAATTCATAATTCCCAACGATAGACAAATCGTGGGTTCGGTCGAATCTAGCGGGAAAAGTTTCTCCATTGCGGATATCAGGAAAAGTTCGGTCCGTTCTTGCCAAGCTATACCCAATCCAGCCATTGAAGCGTCCCCTTCGTTTTTTTAAAAACAACTCAAGACCATAAGCTCTACCGGTACCAAAGACAAACTCTTGTTCCAACTCCACATTGACATTGTTGACATAATTTTCGCGATAATCAATTTGATTACTCAAATCTTTATAATACGTTTCAATTGATGCCTCGTACTCGTCTCCCAGGAAATTTCTAAAATACCCTAATGCGTATTGGATGCCCAGTTGCGGTTTGACCAAAGGCGAACTGGGTACCCATACATCAATTGGCAGCGTAGACGTTGAATTGCTCACCAGGTGAATGTATTGATAATTAAAAGAAACCCCTCCCTTCAAAGCGCTTTGCTCATCTAGGGTATATTTTAGGCTCAAGCGAGGCGCTACACGAAAATAACTATTGACCCATTCTCCTTTTTCGTACGACACTTGTTTGTCGACATCGTCATAAGGCCCTAAATGATTGAACATGGAGGCACGTACTCCCATTTGCAGGGTCAATTTATTGTTCCACTTGAAATCATCCAGCCAATACAAGGCCAACTCACTTGCGTATTTCGCCTCGATCTCAGAGTTGAATTGCACCTCACCCGAAGTGGCTTCAGCAACGTTGGGCGTAAGGCGATGATAGGTATAATTCAGGCCAAATTTAATCTGATGCTTGGGGTTAGGAAAAAAATCAAAATCCAGTTTTGCATTGTAATCGCGGACTCCCGAGAAAACATCAACGGTAAAATCCGATTGCGCTCCAGCAAATTGGAAATCATAATTATTGTACACCGCAGTCAGATTCATAAAAAGCTTGTCGCTAAACAAATGATTCCAACGCAAAGTAGCCGTAGCATTTCCGTAAGGCATATCGATTTGAAAGCCTCTTGCTTTGGATCTGTAGCGCAAAATATCGCGACCAAAATAAGTACTCAAATACAAGCGATCCTTTTTGGAGAAGCGATGATTCAATTTGGCATTGAGATCGTAAAAGTAATAATTGGTCCCAGCAAAATCGGTACTGTTGAGAAAAGGTTGCGCCAAATCAAAAGCATAAGTCCTACGTCCACTCAGCATAAAGGAACTCTTGTCGGAAATGATGGGCCCTTCGACGGTCAGGCGAGTAGAAATAGCGCCTACCCCACCCGAAAATTGATAGCGCTTGTTGTTGCCATCTTTCATTTGAACATCAACTACGGAAGAGACACGTCCTCCAAAGTTGGCAGGAATATTTCCCTTGATCAAAGTCGTATTTTTAATCGCATCTGAATTAAAGACGGAAAAGAAACCCAACATATGCCCCGAATTGTATACCACAGCCTCATCAAGTAAAATCAAGTTTTGATCGGGCCCTCCCCCTCGGACAAAAAACCCAGCATTGCCCTCCCCCGCCGACAATACGCCGGGAAGGAGTTGTAAAGTTTTTAGAATGTCTACTTCTCCCATAAATGCGGGCAAGTAACGAATGTTTTCAACGGGCAAATCAATGGTTCCCATACTGGTACTTTGAATCTGCTCTTCCTCGTCTTCCGCTTTGACCAAAACCTCTTGCATGGTCACCCCAGGAATGAGTTCAATATCGTGGCTAATGTCGGCATCCAGATTGATGTCAAATTCCAAATTGCCATAGCCCAAGTAAGAGCAAACCAGGGTGTACTGGCCGGCGGGCAGGCTGAGAGAATAAAAACCATAAATATTGGAAACGGTTCCCTGACTGACGTCTGCCTGATTGAAAAGATTGGCCTGGACCAGTGTTTCTCCTGTGGAAACATCTTTGATATAACCACTGACGGTAAAAGTCTGGCCACTCAATTGCGGCAAGCAAAGCAGAAAAATCCCCAGGAGAGATAGTAGCGGTTTGGCCTTCATCATATGAGGTATGGTACCATTGTAAAAATCAATACACTACATGAACGTTTGAATTCGAGGAATGATCACTTGGGTGGGGAAATTTTATGCGAAAGCCAAGCAAATCAGCCCCAAGCAAGACATTTTAACTTTTATCTAGCCAAGGCATGGTAGATTTTCTCTCGCACAAGAAATTTTAGCAATACTTTTGACGGCCTAGGATGCGCCAAGGTAGCTGCACTCCGGCTTTGGGGTCAAGCAAGTCATGCTCTGATTAAAAAACGTTTTTGAGTCCACTCATTTTGCTGGTTTGACTCGAAATCCTTTCTTTTTAAGCAAACGAAGTACGCCTTTTTTTCCTCCCAGGTGAGCCGCACCGATGGCACAACAGAGCGATTGCTCGCTTGCCAATAATGCGATGCGATCAGCCATAATGCCATTGCGATCATACAGCATGATCTTCCGGATTCCTCCCATACTTTTCCTAGCAGATTTAAAGATCCTTTGAATGTCAGCCGTTTCGTAGAGCTGGGCCATTTTCAAAGTTTGCTTTCTCAGCTTATTCAAGTTTTTGGCGGTCCCCACCAGAGATTTTAACTGGTAGTCGAGCGGAATCTGTCGCATGGTCTGTATCTGTTCCTCTAGGGTTTCAATGCCCAAAGCAATTTTGCCCAAAGACTTGGCATAATTCCAAAGGGTTTGATCAAGGGAAAAAGGCATGTCTTTGGATAAAACTACATCGGCCATCATATTGGCAACAACGATTGGATGATTGTGGTGAAAGAGCTTTAAGTTCAATCCAGTGGTTTTGAGCAAGCTCTTTTTTACTTTCCGGTATTGTTGTTTGGTGAGCAATTGATCGAGGGAGAGCCCTTCTTCTAAGTCTAGGGCATTGGCATCTAAAGATGCGTTGGCTTCTTCCAGATTGAGTTCGGTAGCAAAGGCTTCGCAGCGTTCGATTTTGTCGAAAACCCGATCCT
>JBCCSR010000435.1:0-5354 GCA_039199865.1 Bacteroidota bacterium | reverse complement strand
TTGGAGGTCGTGGATTACGTTTTGCCCGAGGAAGGACTGAGAGAAATTAGTGTCATTTTACGGGCTACGCAGTCAATTTTCAAGTTTTTTACCCAAAGTAGACAGCTGAGCTATCCCACCTTATATGACATCATCCGAGAACAACATTTCGATGATGTCCTCATCCAGTCAATCGACAGAGTAATCGATGAAAAGGGTCAAATCCGAGCGGATGCCTCGCCGGAATTGATGGCCATTCGTAGGCGGATTCATAGCAAGCAACAGGAGCTAGAAAAGCAGTTTCGGTCCATCATCAATCAATTCCGTAAAAATGGTTGGTTGGCAGATACGGTAGAGAGTTTTCGCAATGGTCGGAGAGTACTGACGGTTCCCTCCGAGCATAAACGGAAAATCAAGGGGATCATTCACGATGAGTCTACTACCGGAAAAACGGCTTTTATCGAACCTGAGGCCATTATCGAAATCAATAACGATATTTTCGATTTAGAAACTGGAGAGAAGCGAGAAATTTATCGCATCCTCAAGGAATTGAGTGCCCTACTTCGTCCCTACGTTCCATTAATGCGCATTTATCAGGGATTGATCGTTCGATTTGATGTTGTTCAGGCGAAAGCGCGGTTGGCCCATAAGTTGAAAGCCAATATGCCCAAAATCGTGGATCGGCCGCACTTGGGCATTATTAAAGGATTTCACCCTTTGTTGTTGTTGAAAAACGAACAAATCAATCGGAAAACGGTTCCTTTCACCTTGACCTTGTTTGGTCCTAATCGGATTCTGGTCTTGAGTGGGCCTAATGCGGGAGGGAAATCGATCACTATGAAATCGGTAGGCTTGCTGCAAATGATGTTTCAAGCAGGCATGTTGATTCCCGTTGATCCCGAATCCGAGTTCGGTATCTTTGACAAACTTTTTGCCGATATTGGAGATTCTCAGTCTTTGGAGGATGATCTGAGTACTTACAGTTCACGTTTGCGAAATATGCGTCTTTTCCTGGAAGGAGCCGATGCCCAGACCCTGGTATTGATCGATGAATTTGGTTCTGGTACAGATCCCAAAATTGGTGGAGCCATCGCGGAAGCCATTCTAAAAGAGCTCAATCAAACTAAAGTTTTTGGAGTGATTACAACGCATTACTCCAATCTTAAGATGTTTGCTTATAAAAATAAAGGCATTGTCAATGGCTCGATGACTTTTAGTAAAGACAATTTGGCACCCACTTACGAGTTAAAAGTTGGAAGACCCGGAAGTTCCTATGCTTTTGAAATTGCGCAAAAAAGTGGGCTGCACAAAAAGGTACTCAACTACGCAAAACACAAGGCAGGCAAAAATGAAAAAGCCATTGATGAATTGCTCATCGATTTACAGCGGGAAAAGCGAGAGTTAGAAGACCAACTGAGCCGAGCCGGAGAGAGAGAAAGGAAATTGGAGAAGCTCATTAAAAATTATGAAAACCTTCATCGCGATTTAGAATACAAGCGCAAAAAGTTAAAACTCGAGGAAAAAGAACGCTCTTTACAAACCAGCATGGGCAACAATAAGGCTTTCGAACGCTTGATTCGAGAAATCCGAGAGGAGAAAAATTTGGAGAAAGCCAAAGCATTGGCCGCTAAAGTCAAACAGGAACGTAAGACTTTGAGTGAAAATGTCAACAACCTTCGCGAGGAAATTTATTATCAGCCAAGCGCAACGCCCGATAGAGCCATTGAGGTGGGTGATTTTGTCAAACTAAAGACAGGGGGAGCCACGGGTAAAGTTGAATCCATTCAAAAAGGGAAAGCGGTGGTACTGATGGGGATTATGAAAATGACGACAAAAATCCAGGACTTACAACACGCCAATGAACCATTAGATATTCGCAAGACCAAAAGTGTACAAGCAAACATGTTGCAAAACAATGCTAAGTTCGAGTCTAAGCTAGATTTGCGTGGTTTGCGACGAGATGAGGCCTTGAAAATTCTCGAAACTTTTGTTGACAAGGCATTGGTCTCAAGCGCAACGCATTTGCGAATCATTCACGGAAAGGGAGATGGAATTTTACGAAAAGCCGTCTGGCACAAACTAAAAGAATACGATGCAATTTCGTCTATGGCGCATCCGGAGGATGAGAACGGGGGAGACGGGGTAACTTTGGTAGAATTGGATTAGGCTCAAGTAGGCATAGAAAGGGCCTTTTAAAAAGGATAGCCGACAGCGAGGTTGTAATTAAAATCTCTGAGTTGTAGTTTTCTCCAGTTGCGATCTACCCAGTAGGAATTGGTCTCCGAGTCACGGAAGTTATTGCGCAGTTTCAAAGCCATATCAAGACGTAGAATAAAATAGTTGAAATCAAGGCGTATTCCTACGCCGCTACCCAAGGCAATTTGGCGAAGAAAATTATCGCCGATGGTTTCGTTGGGCTCCTCGGGGTTTGGCTTGGCACTCCAAAGCAATTGAGAACCCGGCCGACTGCTATCCTCTCTTAGCGTCCAAATATTTCCACCATCCAAAAAGATTGCTCCTTCAATTGTGGTTCCCCAAAATTTAATAATGTCCCTTCGGTACTCTAAGTTAAACTCAATTTTATAATTTGCAGCCTGATAAAAAGGAATGGTATCGGCTGGAGGAATGGTATTGGGATCGAGGAAAGAGCCCGGTCCTAATTCTCGGATTCTCCAGGCACGAACGCTATTTGGACCTCCCAGAAAGTACTGTTTGACGTAGGGAACCTCAGAACTAAAACCGTAAGGAACAGCTATCGCCGTATTGAAACGAAATGCCCAGGAATGCTTTCCGGAAGAATATTGTTTAAAACGGCGAACATCAATTTCAACCCGAAAGTATTGTGCAAAGTCAACACTGTTGAACAACTGGAAGGTGGTAGGGGTATCGGCAATTGCATTGCGAATCGAGTTGGCCAACCATATTTCTGCCCCCGATAATTCAAAGTCGCCACGGAAAAACCAGCTGACGCCAAGGGTGTTGCGTTTTCCCGTATGGATGTAGCTAAAATCACGGAATAAAAACCCCGTAAACAATTGATCACTAAAACTTTCTTGCAAAAAAGGATTGCTATCTATGATGGGAGCGAAATCTTGCTTGATGTCGACCAAAAGCATGTTGATTCCGGTCTGATTGAGAATAAAACGATTGTTGCGATCCCTTTGCAATTCATAACCGAAAGTTCCATTAAAGGAATTGTATTCATAAAAATCAAAGAGAGAGATGTTTTCAAAACTGGCAGAAAGTCGAGTCTTGGCTTTATCCCGTAAATCATTGTAGAAAGCACTCCGGAGGAATCGCGTTTTTTTGGTCAACCTCCAAAAACCAAGGGGGTCGACAAATCTTGGAAAATACAAATCGGATTGTAAGGTTATATTTCGGGAGTAGAGTAAATTGTCGTTTGGAGAAATATTGAGTTCAAATCCCACTTCGGCTCGCGCATTGAAGACCGCGGCATTCTTGAACACGTTTCGATTTCTAAAGTTGAGACTAACCGAGGTGCCCAATAAGTTGGTATTGACCGAATTGTAGGTAGAATTATTGAATTCAAAATCGCCTCCCAGAGTCATTCTTTTTTTTGGGGAAAGTAAAATTTCGAAATCGAGCACTCCAATGGAATCCGGACTTTCTCTGGGAGACATTGAAACGTATTTAATGATTTCGAGCGCGCCCAGTTGGCGATTTGACTTTTTAAAGTTGCTTTCCTCATACAAATCACCGGGTCTAAAAAAAATGGATTTAAGGATATTTTGGGGCTTGATTTGCGCAACGGATCCTTGCATAAAATGAACGCCATCAACGATGATGGTATCTCTTTTTCGGGTTAGCAAACCTTGTTGCGTATAATAAGGGTCGACGAAAATCTTTCCGATTCGATAGGTTTGATGTCGATTGTTTTCGGGAGGAGTGAGGATATCATAGATGACTTTGACCCTGTTGCCATCGGGAAGCCCTTTGGGTTTGATGTAATTTTGGGCAAAGTAGGCATAGCCCCGATTTTGGAGGGCCTCCGTGATTCGGGTCGCTTCCTTCTCAAAAAGTTCGCTACTGACGGGCTTGCCTCTTCCCAGATGGCTTTCTCCTCGTAGATCATTGAGAATGAGTCGGACCACACTATCTTTACAATTGAAAATTACCGTATCGATGACGTACAATTCATTGGGTTCAATGAGGTAAACGACTTTTGTCTTTTTTCTTTTTGTAATTGCACTATCTTTGACGATGACATCTTTGTAGCCCTTGTGTTGCATAAAGTATTTCATCGAAATGGCGGTAGCTTCAGCTAGGGATTTATCGTAGATGGCTGGAGGTTCAGCCAAAACTTTTTTTACCCAGCGATCAAATTTAGTGGTATCGCCAGGTTCATCTACGCGGTAATACCACCAAAGTCCCGATTTAAAGAGGCCAGAGTTGGGGACTTGCTTATAAATGGTAGACATTTCCGTTTTGAGTTTTGAACGGCCTTTGACTTTCGAGCGGAATTTGATGCTGTTTTTAACCAATAGTGATTCATTTGATTTGAGCTCTTTGATAGAGCTACACGCTCCACAACAGAGGAGCATACAAATGAATAGAAGGAAATTTTTAGAATAATGCAGCATCGGTGGTGTGGGTAAACTTTGGGTATCGGCAAATAATTTTAACGGTTCAATATGCTTTCCAACAATAAGATTAAATATATACGCTCATTGCATCGCAAAAAGTTTCGGCAAAAATATAATAATTTTATCGTGGAAGGCGACAAAATTTGCAGAGAAGTCATTCAATCTTCTCAGATTGAAATTGAAGCGATTCTGGCTTTGCCCTATTGGTTAGAAACGAATGAGCGAGCCCTCAGGGTATATAAGGAGAAGTTAATAAGTGTTAAACCCACGGAATTAAAGAAGATTTCAGCGTTGACTACTGCCAATCAAGTAGTCATTATCGCCAAACAATTGAGCTGGTCAGATCGCCATCTGAATGCTCCGGCCGATTTGTCCCTCTATTTAGATGGATTGCAAGATCCGGGCAACTTGGGGACGGTACTACGGATGGCAGACTGGTTTGGTGTTTCGGCGGTTTATTGCGCTCCCGATACAGTGGATTTGTACAACGCCAAAGTGCTACAAGCCTCCATGGGCGCTTTTTTGCGCATCCCCGTATTTTATGAAGAATTTTCTCTGTTGAAAGAGCGTTTACCCCATGTGAGCACCTATGGAATGGTTTTAGGAGGAAAGAATTTATTTGAGTGTAAGCTAGACCCGCAAGGAATGATTGTGATTGGTAATGAAGGGAAGGGGGTAAGGACCGAAGTATTGGCCCAACTAGATCAGCAATTGGCCATACCTGCTCATCCCAATTCGGGAGCAGAGTCGCTCAATGCCGCTATGGCTGCC